>NZ_JBFUHJ010000050.1:0-26555 GCF_056402455.1 Paenibacillus sp. P4_A7
CTGTTACACTCACTAGTATAGATGCCCCATTAAAAGTTACATCAATATCAATCTGGTTGTCAGTACGATCTGTTCGAAGCCCATGCAAAATATAGTTTTCTATAACAGGCTGCAGCGACATCTTTAATACTTCTTTACCTTTTAGCGCTGACTCGCACTTCACTGTATAAGAAATTCTATCTTTATAACGGATTCGGAATAGTTCCAAATATAATCGACAGGCTTCCAGCTCGTCTTGCATCGTATAATTTTCTTTTTTCTTCACATAACTTTTGAACAAAACTGACAAACTGTATATCATCTCTCCAACGTCGCCGGCACCCTGTGAGACTGCCCTCATTCTAATAACCTCTAACGTATTGTATAGAAAGTGGGGATTAACTCTTGCTTCCAAAGCGGCTAGCTCCGTATGCTTTTGCTTAATTTCCGCCTTATATACTCGTCCGATATACTCATTAAGCTCTTCCAGCATATCATTAAAGCTTTTGGCAATTTGACCAAGCTCGTCTTCCTTCACATCATCTATACGAACGGTTAAGTCGCCCTGTCTTACTTTGCGAGTAAAACGAATAATTTTTTGTGTCCTTTTGGCAAAATTACTAATGAACAGAGCAGGAATTAATATAGCGAAAATAATGCAAATTAGACTTATGGTCAGAATGGTCGTTCGTACTCCCTTGTACGAGTCGTTCAGCTCGCTTTTCGTAACCGCGCTAAGAACCGTGAACCCTCCCTGGCTGTTGGTCTGCTTACTAAAAATCATATCACCATCGTTTTCCTCATCATTGTAGTGCGAGTTGACCTGTTCGAGATAGGGATATTTCTTACCATAATAGGTATTTGTCGAATCAAAAAGAACATCACCTTTCGCCGAAAGCACAATAATAGAGCCCATAATGCTATCTTCATAATTAGAAAGGCTTTCGTGAATTTTATCTGTTTCGAAATATACAAGCAGCTGACCTATATTACGGAGAGACTCCTTATTGTTAATGGGTACCTGAACGGAGAATAGCGGTGTATCCGGAATTTGCAGCGCTTTCATTAGCCAGACATTAGGAACAGAAACATTAGAGCCATTCTCCAAATACATCGCTTCCGGAATTAAGGACCTGGCTGCATTGGCTGAAGTTATTTTAAACTGTTTGTAATGATTGTAGGTATACAAATGCTGCTGATCTGCACTGTATAGGATCAGACTTTGGATATCTTGATCGTCCTCCATCTGGTTTTTGAAAAACTGCACTACATCAGCGGAAGAACTATTTTCGCTATAATATCTATTCAATCTATGTTTGACATAATCGGGATAAGGGTTCTCCATCAGATAAGCCATATTGAACGACAATTCCTCGTCCCTGTACATATTCATCATCATCGTTTGTACCGAATCATATTTTTGGCTCATGTAGGTGCTCACACTATCGATTGCCCGCCTTTGAATGTCCAGTTGTCTCTGGAGAGCCGCTTCCGACATAGATAGGTACATTAGATAAGAAAATGTAATAATAGTAACAATAGTGATAGCGGAAAATAGTAAAATTATCTTCATAAATAAATTATTCTTTATATATTTCTTATAAAATTTACCATAAATCATCATGTCCCCTCCTCTACCGGCTTTATTATACCACGGCTTATCATGGATGCCACTCTGCTTCGTATGGTAAATACTCACTACATTTTATAATCTTAATAGAATAGACCGCTTGGCTCAAGGATCAAAGTGACATACTTTGATCCTTGAGCAAGCAGCCTGATTAAAAACCCAATTCAACGTTAGGGTTTTATGATTCTTCTATTGCGAACTAATCCATCTCACATTCTTTTTCTTAAGCGCTGCAGCCCACTCTTTTGGCGGGGATTGATCGGATACGATGATATGCACATCTTTTAAGTCGGCAATTTTGGCTACTGTTCGTTTAATGACTTTAGAACTATCTGCCAATACTATGGTCGTCTCGGAGCATTGCATTAACTTCTTCGTGAAGACAGCTCTGTCGTAATCATAGCTGGTAATACCATTCTCCAAAGAGACGCCATCAACAGAAATGAAGGATTTATTTACATAGAAATCCTCCATAATTTTCTCGGCAATCGCACCTGATACACGCAGATGCTTCGCATTTACTTCTCCGCCTATAAAAATAATTTTACCGTCGAAGGTGCCGCGTTTATGATGTTCGATTAACAGCATAAGTGCCGGTATGGAGCTCGTTAGTATCGTTAAATTGCTCTTGCTTTCCAAACAGTGAATGATCTGCAGCGCAGTGCTGCCTTCATCAATCACAATGACATCATTGTCCTCAATTAGCTCCGCAGCCAATGCCCCGATTTTGCGCTTGGCCTCTGCATGAATAAACTCTCTCTCGTAATGGGCGGGTTCCACCTCAACCTTGAATTTAACCGCACCGCCATACACTTTTTTTAATTTATTTTCTTTCTCAAGCTCATCAAGATCCCTGCGGATCGTCTCTGTTGTCACCTCAAAAAGCAAAGAAAGCTCACTCGCACTCACTTTGCCTTTTTCGTTGAGTAGAGCCATAATACTCTTTTTTCTCTCTTCGCCCGCCAGTGACACTATGCTTCCTCCTTTTTTATGAACAATTATATCAAAGTTGAGGATTAATAATAGTGTCCGTTCATAGCCGGCCCACTGAACATCAACGATACTGCAATAAGTTATTCCCATTTGCAGTCATATCAAATAGATGAAACTTACTGTCCTTTATTTTAAGAGAAATGGTATCACCAGCATTTATTTCTGTTTCATTGTCAGTCAGCAGTCGAATCATGGATTCAAGGTGTCCCTTCGGATCGGTGGCCTTCACCAGCTTTCCGCTGCCTAGATGCTCGACCAAATCCACTTTCATCCGGATGGCTTGCTTGTCCGAAGTATCGCAAAGGACGATATCATGCGGTCTGATGCCAAGCTGGACTGACTTCTCCATATGCTCACTTTCCAGCCTCCGGTGCTCTGGAAGGGTATACTCAAAGGCATTAGTTACAACAACCTGTTCGCCTGCTTTTTCTGTAAGTGTCCCCTTTATCAGGTTCATAGGAGGATTGCCTAGAAAGCTTGCTACGAATAGATTAATAGGGTGATTAAACAGCTCATTGGGCGGCGCGTATTGCTGAATTCTGCCTCCATTCAAGATTGCAACGCGATCGGAAATCGCAAGTGCCTCCTCTTGGTCGTGGGTAACAATAATCGTCGTAACTCCCCAGGCCCTCTGCAATTTACGAATTTCATCACGCACATCCAATTTTAATCGCGCATCCAAATTGGACATGGGCTCGTCCAGCAGCAAAATTTGCGGATTTTTCGCCAGAGCGCGAGCCATCGCTACACGCTGCTGCTGTCCGCCTGATAGCTGGGCAGGCTTACGGTCAAGCAAATGATCGATTTGCACGATTTTACTAACCTCTTTTGCTTGCTCATAGGCTTCTTTCTTAGGAACCTTTCTTTCTCTGAGCGGAAATGCAATATTCTCCCTCACCGATAGAGCCATAACATGCTCAATTAGTTTTTGTACATACGGCATTTCAGAATCGTCTACTGTCGGTCCTACGTAGATCATAGCTGGATTGCCATAAGAAACCGGCTTGCCGCCTTTTGTGGCAGAGGGGACAGGAATCCAAACTACGTTCTCATTAAACCACGTGTTATAGCCTTCGATGTCATCCTTCATCCCGTTAGCTTCACGCATCATCTGATAAAATTCGGTACGAGCGAATTCCGCGAAAATTTCTCCTTTTACAAACATCGGAGCTGCTTTATCCGTATCCACATCACCTATGCCTTCATTAATAACTCCGCGTTTCACGGCATCGGACCAGAAGGCGTATACCTCTTTAGCTTGAGGCGCTAGCACCATTTTATTTTGTTCCGCGTTGTAGTTGTAATTGCCAAATGCGTAATTCCAGCCCTCAAACCTAGTGTCTTCTACCGCAAAGCCAACTTTGACCAGCTTCTGCTTTTTCGCTTCGTCTGCCAAGTTGACGAGATCCGTGAAGGTAAAGTCTCCGCTATCCACGCGACCCTTTAAACCATCCATTTGCTCTTTCGTCCACCCCAAGCCTTGAAGCGCTTTGCGGCTAATGAATACAGGGGAAGCATCCATATCTTGAATGACGCCATAATAATGTCCATCGTATTTCATAATGTCCGTGTAAGATTCAGGGACATTCTTAAACACTTCCGAGTTTTGAACCCAATCGATATCACGAATCAATGCAGCATCCCGCTGCCATCCGATATCCACGCTGGAGTTTATGAAAATATCCGCAGTTTTGCCCGCTTGTGATTGAAGAATAAGCTCATCATCACCAATTCCCGGCCACCAGTCGATTTTTACCTGGACATTTTCTGCCTTCAGTTCATCGTTCAGGCGCTTCTCCGCTTCAATAAAATTGTCTTTACGCGCACCCCAAGTATTCTCACGCACAGAAATGGTAACAACCTTTGGCTTTGCCTCTTTATCTGTGCCGTTTACACTTGCCTGCCCGCTGTCTGAATTGTTATTTGAACCGCATCCTGCTAATAAGCCAACGCTGATAATCACACTTAATGCTGTAGACGTAAGCTTCTTCATTTCTTTGAATCCTCCTCCTACTCTCTATACTTCTAATAAGTAAGTATCTCGTACAATAAGAGTATAATTGGCAATTGTAAAAGGAGGATTAAATACACGTTAATAAATTGTTTTGTTGTTGTTTCATATATAAATAATGTTGTATTAGTGGGGGAATACTTGAGAAATTGCGGATTCGATGATTTGCAGAGCTTCTTCGATTTGTTCCTGCATTGTAATTAATGGCGGTACTAACGTTAATACGTTGCCATTTGACACTTTAAAGCTTAGCCCCTGCTCCATGCAGAGGTACATAACCTTTTCGGCGCCCTCTGTCGCTTCTTCTTTCGTTCGGCGGTCGGTTACTAGCTCAATAGCAGCGAGCATGCCAATAATACGGACATCACCAATAACCTCATGTTTATCCTTCATTTCAGTAAGCCGCCGCTCTAGATATAAGCCTATTTGTACAGCGTGCTCAAGCAGACCGTTATTCTCAATGTATTCGATTGTCGCCAAAGCTGCCGCGCAGCCGACAGAGCTCTTCTCATGCGTATAATGTCCGAGAGAAATATCCTGTGCCACATCAAGACCTTCACGCGCAATAATGCCCGCCATCGGAAATACCCCGCCTCCAAATCCTTTGCCAATAACTACAATGTCAGGAACGATATCGTAATGCTCATGAACAAACATTTTGCCCGTTCTGCCAAACGCCGTAGGAATTTCGTCCAGCACAAGCAACACGCCATATTGATCGCACAATTGACGCAATCTCTGAAAGTAAGCTTTTGGAGGTATTTGAACGTCCGTGCTGCGTATCGGCTCCATGATTACAGCACCAATATCAGTCTCCCGCTTCAGCATATATTCCAAGTAATCCAAATATTTTGTACCATCCCTATCAGAGTCTCCGAAGAAGCTGCGATAGGAATTGTATGGCATCATATGCTCCGTTCCTGGCAGCAAAGGCCCCATACCATTTCGAAAGACACCTTCTCCTCCCACTGAAATGGTATCTAAGCCAGCCCCATGGAAAGAATCCCAGGTCGATATCGTCTTGAATTTACCCGTTGCTTTACGGACAAGCTTCATTGCAACTCCGATAGCGCTTGTGCCGCCTGGCGTGAATAATACTTTGTTCAGATCGCCAGGGGCTAGCTCATCCAGCTTCCGAGCCAGCCGAACGGCAATCGGACTTGTATAACGCCGAGGCAAAAAGGGCAGTTCATCCAGCTGTTTTTTTACCGCGTCTATGACGTAGCTATTCTTATAACCGACCTGATGCACGCTGTTGCCGTGGAAGTCCATATACTTGCGTCCATCGTGATCGATCAAATAAATGCCCTCCGCATCCGTAATGACATTTAGGCAGGGGGTCGACATCGATTGATGCAGAAAATAGCGGCTGTCCTCATCTAAAATATCTTTTGTCTCGCGGCTTAAATTCGCATCCTGCCATTGCTGGCGTTTCTCGGATAAATTAATATCCCCCTCAGTTCTCTGAAAAGACTTTATTTCCATTAAGGTCTGTCTCCTCCCGCCATATGGTTGTTGACAGCTTCAATGATACCCTTCAGCTCGGACATATTCTCTATGGCATAATGTGCTCCGCATGCGATAAACCGCTGCTTTGCAGCCTCTATTTGCTGCTTAAGCGTTTCTGGTTCCATTTCATTAGCCTCATCCTGCGTTAACCCTAACATCGAACTGCCTTTAACGATGCCGACCGCCCATACTCCGGCATTTCTCGCCTCCAGCATATCCGACTCCGTATCTCCAACTTTAATAATTTGAGCAGGCATTCCCATATCCAGTTCAAGGATATTGGCGTATATCATATAAGGAAACGGCCGACCTTTACCCTTCACAGAATCAGGCGTCAACCAGTAATCCGGCGCGTAGCCGTTCTCCTTCGCTTTGCTGGCGATAATTTGCATCATTTTATCGTTATAGCCCGTGGTGCCGCCAATTTTTAACCCCAGCTGCCGAAGCTGCTCTACGGTATCCACGACATGCTCGATCGGCTCAGCAAAACGATTCAAAATTTCAAGCAGCTTTGGCTCAAAGGCATCATGTAAAGCATCCACATCGTTGTCATTGAATGGGCGTCCCATCTTCTCCTGAAACAGCCTTCCGATACGCGGCATCTCCAGCATCTGCTTAATATGATCCCACTTCAAGCACCCCATCGGAGCCCGCACTTCATCCATAGTCGGCTCAATGCCGATTCCTCTGAATATATCAAAGAACACATGCACTGGTGCCATGCATCCATAGTCCACAGTCGTTCCTGCCCAATCGAATATAATGCCTTTTACTTTCATGATCTTCTCACTTCCTTCTTCATGCTTCTTATATCTACTGCAATTCATCAGGGAAAATAGGATTTGACCAAGCGACATTCCCTTCAAAGTCAACGCATTCCACACGAATATATTGTTCTTTTCCATCTACCCTGTACATTCCGCTAGTAATAGGAGAAGCGTCTTTATTGTATAAAGTGCGGCCATTAAATGGATGCGTGATAAATTTAATAAACTTCACTGGGGAGCATTCTATTTTCAAAAGACCGTCCTCCACACGCAGGTCATAAATTTCCGGACCATTGGAAGAATAGAACTCGCCTTGTTTAAGAGTGGTAATAATAGACTGCTGCTGTAGATTTTCTGCTTCTACACAAATCCAGCCGCCGAAGAACTCCGAAATTGCAGCATCAATTTGCCCGCCATGTGCATCATCCGCAGCGACACCGTACACTTTGCGCCCGTTTTTCAACAATTGATCCCAATGGCCTACGCCATAACCAACTGCTTCATCGAGCTCCGATTGGTGATTATAAATTTCAATCGCAAAATAGCCTTGAAGCTTCATCAAATCCTCTGCTTTGTTTCTAGACCATTCCGGATGGTTCATAATAATCAAATTCCCTTTATGCCGCATCTCGTCAATCATGCTTTGGATAGTGTCTACACTTTCATAATCCGGCTTTTCATGCTCTTAGTCATGCTCGAATTCACAAGTTGAGCCTAAAGATTGATCAAGGAGCCCATGCACATGATATTGCTGCCCCGCCTTCTGCCAGCTCATTTCACAAGCCATTTCATAGCCATCGAGCATAATAAATGATTCATCATCATAAGCGTCTGATTTGAAATATATTTCATGATCACTCAAGCACATAAAATCATAACCTTTATCCTTATAGGCTTTAATGACAACCTCAGGAGCATACTGCCCGTCGCTGCGTGTGGAATGCGTGTGGATGTTACCTTTATATTTGCGCTTGTTACCGTTCAAATAGATTTTCGATTTCATTCCTGCCCTCCTCCTTGTAGTAAGTCAGATACGAACACCGGGTTGGACCAAGCAACTTTCCCTTCGAAATCGATACATTCCACGCGAATATACTGCATATCCTCTTCAATCTCCATCGATGCGCTGGTCATCGGCTCACCGCTTTCGAAATTTCCGTAAAACGGTCCTCGCTGCGGAAAGGCTTTGAACATAATAAATTTGCATGGGGAGCACTCAATCGTAAGCTCGCCATCTACTACTCGCAGATCGTAAATCTCCGGACCGCTGCTGGAATAGAAGTCACCTTGTTTCAAGCTTCTTACGATATCAACATGAGTTAGGGCCCCGGACTGTACCTGCACCCAGCCTCCGCCGTATTCAGGCATTTTCCAATTGGGATTATGTCCATGGGAATCATCTGAGGCAATGCCAAATACCCTCTTGCCATTTTGCAGTGCATGATCCCAATAAGCCGCTCCATATGAACTGGTTGTCGACCATTCTGTGGCGTGATTATAAATTTCTATCGCAAAAAATCCATTATATTTCACCATGTCATCAAAACGAGTTAAGTGCCATTCCGGATGGTTGAAGACAACTAAATTACCATGTGCGCGCATCTCATCTATGAGCAATTGCGGTGAATGATCCCCTACCCAAGCAATAGGAACGGGGAATTGTTGTAAATGCTCGAATCTGTCCAATTCTGAATCTACAGTAGGGTCGTCAAGAACACCGAAATGATAACCTGGATTTTTATCCTCAACGGGATTTAATCCTCCTCGTTCCATTCCGGGAAGGGTAATAAAATCAGCAGTGTTGAATTCATCCGTTCTTGCGTAGATTTCATGGTCACTAATAGAAATGAATTGGTAGCCCTTTGCTTGAAATGCTTTTACTACCTCAGCCGCCGGCAGGTCTCCATCCGACCAAGTCGTATGCAGATGCAAATTACCTTTGTATTTCATCTTATTTCTGTCCAAATAAACCTTATTAATCATCGCAATCCCTCCTACTGATATTCAAACTGTTTTCATGTTGTTTTATATTGATTCGTGTTGTATTCATCATACAGCTGATAGATACCGATTTTCAATACATTGCCGAATATTTAACAATGAGATAATAAAATTTATCGCCAGCTGACAATAAAATAAGGCAAATTCCCATTCAGCATAAACTGGGAATTCGCCTTAGCCTATAAACATAAACAAGCTGACATCGGTTGAGACTGATGTCAGCTTGTTTGTTTAGTATTTAACTCTGTTTGACGATATTCAGGTTATTCAAAGGAGGTTCATTTTGTTGGATTTTTGATATATTCTGAACAAAGAAACGATACCTCGTTTCATGAAACTTCGTCCCATCCGGCATACCTGCTGTATGAGGAGTAAGTACAACATTTTTCAATTGTCGCAGTTCACTGTCAACACTTAACGGTTCTACACTGAATACATCCAGACAAGCTCCACCGATGACGTTATTTTTTAAAGCTTCAATTAAATCTGCTTCGTGTACAAGAGGACCTCTCGCCGTATTCACAAGCAGCGCATTTGGTTTCATTTTAGATAAAAAGGTTTTATCCACTAAATTTCTTGTAGACTCGTTCAGAAAAATATTAATCGCAATAACATCGGAATTTTTAATGAGTGTGTCCAAATCTACCATTTCAACATCATCACTCTGAATATTTTTGTTCGTATCATACGCCAGCACGTTCATCTTAAAAGCTTTAGCTAGCTCTGACACTCGAGATCCAATTGCGCCAAAGCCGATTGTTCCGATTGTCTTCCCCATCAGCTCGCCGCCAACGTACTCCAACTTCGTCTCATCTGCCCCATTCTTCAAGGAACCATCCAGAAACGGAATGTTCTTATAGTAGCTCAGAATGAACGCCATAATATGTTCGGATACAGCATTGGCATTTACTCCAGCCGCATTGCTAACCCAAATGTTGTTAGCCGTACAAGCTTCAATATCCACATTATCATAGCCCGCACCCGTTTGAACAAACTTCAAACGATGAGCTTTTTTCAATAGAGCTTCGTTCACCTCGATATGCTCTGGAATCAATACATCTGCCTCACCGATGAACGCCTCAATGTGCTGAGGCTCGATGATCTGAATCGTCCAGCTCTGCGGAAATGATTGAATAACTCTTTGCTTCGAATAATCGTTAAAGTAACCTGTTATTAAAATATTCATTTATACCTCAACTCCCCGCTGTTAACCTTATATTATGCTTTGGCCCACGCTTCATAGAAAGTCCGTTTTATATTGGCAAGAACCAGACCTACAGGTTCATCACCCAAGCGTCCTACCTCAAATGTAATCACGGGCCTTCTCGTTGGCTTTGGCCTTTTGAAAAAATCAATATCATTCAAGGTGGCAATAAAGCTTGTCAACTCAGCAACGCCCACTTCCGAATCCTTGACTCCAAACGGGAGGTGCTTATCGCCAAAATAGCTCTTTTGTTTATCTTTGATATAGCTGTTGCCAATGTGAATATGTGTTAAATAATCCTTAGCAAGCCATAATGATTTATTAGGGTCTTCCCCCATAAGGGGGAGATGGCTTTGATCTAGCAAAAGACCAAAGTTACTATATTCGCTACCGATGATTCGGGCTACATTCACCGCCTCATGGGTAGGTCCAAGCAAGTAGCGGCGATCCATATGCCGATCCCCGATCTCCACGGAAATACAAAGCTCATACGTTTCCGCCTTTTCCTTCGCATACTTGCACAGCTGCTTGGCCGAATCAATAAACGCATCAATACCCTGCTGCTTGGTCTCTTCTCCTTCAAACTTTCCCGTTACGATATGCATAACCTTAGCATCCATTTCGTAGCAATGATCTATCAGCATATAACATTTCTCAATGGACTGGTTTCTGATGACGGGGTCCAAGGAGCTTAAGTTGATAGACAACTCTCGAAAAGCATCCCCGCCATTAAACAGAATGTCCACACCACTATACTGCATATAGGTTTTGGCAAGCTCCCTTGCTTTCTGATCAGCGATATAGGAGACTTCCACCGCTGTAAAGAAGGGGTCTTCCAATATCGTGAGCAGACTTGCTATCATCCCCTCAGGCTTGTCCTGCTGAAAGGGAAATAGCTTTGGCAGCACGATGCCGATACTTGCCGTTTTCTCCAGTTGCTCCATCTATACAACCTTCCCGGACATGATAAGCTCAGGAAGCTCCTTCACCGTATGAATCACATGCGTATGATAATATTTACCCCATACTTCAATTGGAGTTGAACCTTGGGTTACGCCTATGATAGCTTTGCAGCCCGCATTGTATCCTTCGAGCATGTCCGCAGGTGTATCACCGATCTTGATTACTTGTCTAACATTTTGTACATTCAAATATTCCATCGCTTTGAAAACCATAAACGGAGCCGGCCGGCCTTTGCCCTCTGGAACCATGTCTAGATCGACCGCATAATCAATTAGTCCGTCTCTTACCCAGCCCAGCGAATCCATAATGACCTTATTAATCTCCTTATGAAAGCCTGTTCCTGTCGCGACCTTGATTCCGTTTTCCTTGCACCATCTCAGTGTTTCAGTAGCGCCCTCGATCTCGCGGCAATTCTCTTTGTAATAAGCAATCATATATTCTGTATATTTCTCATATAACTTGACCGCTTCCTGAAGCGTTGAGTCGTCGATATCGATTTCGAAGTTTTTGAAATCAATGATATTGCCCTTTGTTCTAGCAATTAAATATTGATAAAGATGAATTTTGTTTGTACCCATATGCGTGCTGATTTCATCCCTGGTGACATCTAAGCCAAAATCAACTGCTGCTTGATAAAGACAATCTCTCACTCCGTTATTATCCTCTACAAGTGTTCCTGCCAAATCAAAAATTGCCAATGCGATACCGTTATTCATTTGTCATCTCTCCTAGTTGTTATTTTTATTTGTTTTGAACTTTATTAAGCTCTTCTTGCGCTTTTGCTTTCGCTTCTTTTAATACTTTTTCTGCAGGCATATTTTGAATGAGAACTTTATCCTTCGCTAATTCAATTTCAGCATAGATTTTGCCACCTGTCGGATCTACATAAGGAGCAATACCATTCGCTTTTACTTGTTCCAATGGAGTCGATAAATAAGGATTTTCCTTCATTTCGTTTTGGAAAATTTCAGTATCAACCGCGCTGTTCCGAATTGGAATATAGCCTGTTTCTACAGCCCAATAAGCTGTTCGATCAGCTTCCGAGAAGAACTTCACAAATTCCCAAGCACCCTTCTGCTGCTCGATCGAGGAATCCTTGAATAGGTTGAACACAACAGATACGGCTACCGGTCTTGGCTTGCTTCCGTTAAATCCTTTTTGCATTCCTGTTGCCACTTTCGTGAAGTCCAGATCGCCACCATCACCGGATGAGCCCGTGTATCCCGCAGACTTCCCATTCATGACATTGTCAATCGTCTTGTACCACCATTCCCAGCCATTCCCTCCATACACCGTTTCCATCGTTTTATCGTCATGAATCAACTTCCGAATCAGGTCCCATGCATATATCCACTCTTCTGAATCAATCGTAACCGTCTTGCCGTCTTCGCTGACGATGTCGCCACCTGCTGACCGTGCATAATCGATCATATGCTCCGCATACCACATAACGGACCAGCCAAAGATATCTTCTTTCTCCTTAATAAGCTTCGCTGCTTCAGCAAATTGCTCGAAGCTTTCTAGAGAATCGTAATCAATGTTATATTTCTCGAAAATATCTTTACGGTAATACATCATTTGCGTCGAAACATAAGCCGGAACAGCTAGAGTCGACTCCTCATACTTACCCTGCTCCAACAGAAGAATATCGTCCTTGTTATATTCCGGTTGACTAATATTCTCGTCTAATGGAAGCAAAACATCGTTTTTGGCCAGCTTCATAAATTCAGGGTAGCCATTAATAGCTAACGCGGGCGGCGCACCTGCCGCAAGTGAAGCTTGCAGCGCCTGCAATGTTTCACTGTAGCTCCCTTGGACGATTGGTACAATTTCATACTTTTCATTGCTGCTGTTAAAATCTGCAATGATTTTGCTCATTGTCTCCCCAAGCTTGCCCCCAAGACCATAGTAGAACTCCAATTTGGTTTTCTCTGTGGATTTGGATGCTGTATTCGTATCCTTTACCGGTGAGGCGTTATTCGAGCAGCCGACTATTCCCGTCAAAATTATTGCAGAACACATCACGGACAAAATTGTACTTTTGACAGTTCTTTTCCGATTATTCATCGTATACTTCCTCTCAGAAAGATATTTTGTGGGTATAATTACGAAATACGGACATTTCTCTGGAATAAGCTAAGCTACATCACCACCTTATTTGTTGACATAAAGACTTGCCATTGACTTAATTATTTTTTTATTAAAAACCGCCAATAGAATAAACAAGGGCAGCAGCGACACAGCACACGCAGCCATTGCTAGAGGAAAATCCATTCCATAGCCTGCTTGACTCATAAATAATCTTCGCAAGCCAATCGTGACGAACATATTTTCTTCTGTCTTGATTAGTAAGGACGGCCACATATAGTTGTTGTAGCTATAAATAAATGTAATCAATACTAATGAAGCAATGGCGTTTTTGGAATAAGGGATATACACGGTGAAGATTAGCCTCAAATGCCCTGCCCCATCCAATTTAGCCGCTTGAATCACATCATTTGGAACCTGAACAAAGGTTTGTCTCAAGAAGAAAATCGCAAAGATGCTTATAAATTCACTGAAAATATAACCTATGTGAGTATCCAAGAGATTCATTTTAGAGATCAGAATAAATGAAGGAATGTAAGTTACGGCTGCTGGCAGCATGTAGGTTGCCAATATAAGCACGAAACAAAATTGCACCCACTTCTTCTTAATTGCTGTGAATACATAAGCCGCGAAAATAGCTGATAATATTTGAAAAACAATAATGATTATGCTGACATACATACTGTTCCATAAATAAAGCAGCATCTTCGTTTCTGTAAATACTCGGATGTAATTCTCAAAATGAAAGGTTGTCGGTAAAATATGACCGCTATAAATCTCTGTTTTCGGTTTGATAGATATCAAGAACATCCAAATAAACGGAAACACCATAATGATGCTTAACAAGGTTAACGCTGCATAATTGATGACTTTTTTTAATCTTGCCCAGTACAAGTCCTCACCTCATCTCTTAACTAGTAATTTGGTTATGAAGTAGAATAAGGCACTGATCAGAAGACAAATACCTAGGAAAATAATTGCCAAAGCAGAAGCTGGACCTGTTTCATACCACTGAAAAGCTAATACATAGAAGTAGTAGAGAATGGTCGAGGTCGCACCCGCCGGCCCGCCTTGCGTTAAAATATAAATCTGATCATAGGCTTTAAGTGAATCCAAGGTGAACAACATAATCAGAAATATAAGAATCGGAGATATAGCCGGCAAAGTAATTTTAAATAACTTTCTTAGCCCTCTTCCCCCATCCAAATCATTCGCTTTCTCTACCTCCGGATCTAATTTGGCGAGTGCAGAGGTAAGCAACAAGATAGCAAGCCCTAAATACTGCCAAACCGTTACGACGATAACTACGATCATAGCGGTAGTTTCGCCACCCAGCCATTCAATAGGAGCTATGCCTACACCTTTCAAAATGGCATTAATAATGCCCGTATCTTTATCAAATATGCTGACCCATACCATTGAAACGACGACAGTTGGTGTGATCCATGATGAGAAAATAGTAGCCACAAAGAAGGTACGAAGCGCTTTTATTTTGCTCAGCATAGCAGCCACGAACAGCCCTATAACGATTGGCGGGATCACTGTAAAGAGAGTAAACACCAGCGTATTCTTTAATACTTTCATAAAAAATGAATCGTCCATGAAATCCTGATAGTTGCCCATTTTCACATATTCAAATGTGGGTGAAATGTAGTTCCAATCCGTAAAGCTGATGTGGAACGTCTTGATCATCGGATATATCCAGAAAACAACCAATGGAATTAGTGTTGGCAATAGCAGCGCAAGCGACCATAGGTTGTCCTTCACATTTCTGCTGTTTAACCTGACCATCTACTCATGCTCCCTAATGATGTCTTTGATTTCCGTGCTGCTACAATGGTGAGGAATTTGAAACAACTTCGCTATCGTAGGTGCAATGCACGCAATATCGTGTTGTTCCATCCTTTCAATTTGTTTGATCTGGTCACCGATACAAACCATAAATCCATTCATTTCATCGACATTGGCAGGATGATACCCGTGCAAGCTTTTCATATCCTTGTATTTCGGCTGCTCCGGCGCAATGATATCCTCTCCGCATACCGTATGATTCAGATCCAATATGCCGACAGGTTTAAATTCTGAACTATACTCATCTTCTACCTCATGAAAGTGATTTACTTGAGCCAAACGATTAAAATAGTCCATAATTTCTTTGTTTTGTTCCTGCCTAAGCGAGCTGTAAAACAACATAGACCCGCTCCCATCGCCGACAAATCTGATTTGCTTGTTAAACAAATGTTCTCGCCAGCGGCTTTGCGCCAAAATCTCATTCGGATAAAAGAAGGACTGAACATCACTTTGTCCATGATCTGAAAATACAAACAAGTTGTACGGGAGCCCAGAAGCTTTTAACAAAGCGGCAATTTGATCGATATATTCAAGCAGCCTGCCCAGACAACGTTCTGCCTCTATTGAGTCCTTCCCATATTGATGAGAAAGGGCATCATAACCGATAAACCTTGCAGCGATAAAATGATACGCTCTGGATTCAATCGCCTGCATCGTTTCACGCTGTGCTGAGTTATCAATTTCATCTACAGAAGCGATTCCTTCAATCCTTTTTTTACTGCTTGATTCCGTAACTAAATGATCGATATAAGGGTTGCCAGCCGTTAACGGCCAATGGATACAGCAGCTCTTCAATGCATGCTTTGCCAGAGAAAAAAATAAGGTTTGGCTGTGTAAAGCTTCATTGCAAATGAGCTCATGGTCGTCATACAACGATATTCTTTCCATTGTCTTAGAACGAGCCACAATATTATCAAATACGAAATGTTTATTGTGATTGCTTCCCGTTATAGCTGTCGCATGAGCATTAAATGTAACGGAAGGGAAGGTTGTGATCATTTTCTCGCAGTTTGAAAATCCATTATTTATAAAATGCTGCGCATAGCGTTCAAAGATGTTATAACTCAAACCATCTAACGAGATCAGAACATTCATTGGATGCTCCTTACATTTTTTTGCGTATTTTTGTCAAACACCTTAACATGGTTTGCATGTATCCCCACGTTCAACTTTTGGCCCCTTGCATAAGTTTCAGTAAAGCTTTTTTTCACAAGAAAGTTGATCCCCTTATACTTCAGGTGCACTAACACATCCGTACCGATAATTTCAGTGAACAAAACATCCATGACTAATGCATTATTGGTGTCTTCCGTGATGTAGCAATGCTCAGGTCTAATCCCCGCTACAACCCTGGGATGGTTATAGATGGTTTCTATAGGCAGGTTTGTTTCCAGTAAGACACCATCTACATCCGCATCGATTTGCCCATTTCGTTCAACCAGAACAGCATCTAAGTAATTAATTGGAGGTGAACTGATGAAATTAGCGACGAACATATCCACGGGGCTATCGATTATTTCCATGGGAGTCCCAATTTGCCGAAACTTTCCGTCTGCCATAATTGCGATTCGATCGCCAAGCGTAACAGCTTCCACCTGATCATGAGTCACATAAATAAAAGTGGCGTTTAAGCGCTCATGCAGTTTTTTAATTTCAATTCTCATTTCATTTCGTAGCATCGCATCCAGGTTGGATAACGGCTCGTCCATCAAAAAGACTTTCGGCTCTTTAACAATGGCCCTGCCAATTGCTACGCGCTGTTTTTGTCCACCTGATAATTGGCTAGGCAGCCGTTTCAACAAAGGATTGATTTGCAAAATATCCGATGCTGCCTTAATTCGTTGTTCCCTTTCGGCTTTTTTCACCTTTTTTATTTTCAAACCGTAGGCCATATTCTCAAATACCGTCATATGTGGATATAGAGCATAGTTTTGAAAAACCATCGCTACCCCGCGATCTTTAGGCTCTACTTCATTTACACAAACATCCCCAATACATATTTCACCTTGTGTGATGTCTTCTATGCCCGCAATCATTCTAAGCAAAGTCGATTTTCCACATCCCGATGGTCCGAGCAGCACCAGAAACTCTTTGTCTTTAATATCCAAGCTAATATTATTTAGTGTGTGTTTATCATTCGTATATTGTTTTGACAGTGACTTCAAAGTTATACTCGACATGATGAAAACCTCCTGATCCAATTTACTTAGGTGCAGCTGTGTATTCTTCTATTCAATTTTTCTTTTACGTTTGGCTGAAATGTCATATTAAGGATTTGTAATTGCCTTCTGTACAAAATTTATTGTACACTCAATGTAACCTTTAATTGTTAACTGATCATCAACCTCATTTTAAGTTGTTGTAAATCTACACACACACATGCGGGATTTCTTTTTTTTAAAAAAGGAGTGTTAAGAAGCTGATGATTACGAAGACTCAAGAAGGGGATTCCCCTCGCCGAAGCGAGCTGCGCGCTCAAATCATAGAAGCCATCGCGCAAACAATGGATTTGTACGGCGCTAACCATTCGTTCGGCAAGCTGTACGGTATTATGTTTTTCGAGGATAAGCCAATGACGCTTGAAGACATGAAGGAATATATGAATATGAGCAAGAGCAATATGAGCTATGCCATCCGCTCGTTACTGGATTCCAAGATGGTCACTAAGCTGAAAGAAAAGAAGGACCGAAAGGATCAATATGCAGCGGAAACTGATTTTTTCGTAGCGTTTCACAACTTTTTCACGATGAAGCTGCAGCGGGAAATCGATGTCATGCTAAGCTCGATTAACGAGGTCATTCCCGAGCTTTCGGAAATTATACTTGCTGAGGATACCTCCGAGGAGGAAAGGCAGGAATGCCTTCGTGATCTACATAAGCTGCGCCACGGAGCCAGCTACTACAACTGGCTGCAGCAATTCGTGAACCGGATGCGGGACGGAGATTTTGTAGATCAAGCGACCGACCAGAAATAGCGCTTTAGAACAAACAAAATAAGGCTTCAGAACACACAGGCTTTAGAACAAACCGTATTTATCTTAAAGGTCTTCAATATTTAACACCGTATTTAAACCAGTTACATAAAAAATTATCGAGGTGCGCTTCTGGGTCCCTTGCTCAGCATGAGCTTCAGCATTTATTCAGCAAGCTAGCGGATCGCACCGACAGTCACAACGCAAAAAACTCAAGCAATTAGCCTGAGTCTTTGTTTGTTTATTTTATAGAAGCATAAGCTAGCACGTTAGATTACTTCACCGCAATACCCGCTTGCGGAACTGCATCGGTGTACAGCCACGATGCCGCTTGAAAAGCTCATCCAAATAATGAATCGTGCTGAAGCCTGTCAGCTCTGCAATCCTTGTGATCGACAAATCCGTTTCTCTAATCAATTCCTCTGCCTTACCGACGCGATACAGCTGCACATACTCATTGAAGGTACGGCCAACCCCATCCTTAAACACTCTGCAAAAATGGTAAGGGCTCATCTTGGCGATACTGGCTGCTTGACCAACAGTTAGCTTCTCTTGATAATTTCCTTCTACAAATGAAATGACATCCTTCAATCGTTCCACTTTATACCGTTTGGCTCCTCGCTTGCGATCATTCTCATCTGACACAGAACCGTAAAAACGGGCGAGCTGCATCAGTAAAATTTGCAAATGTGCTTTAACAGTAGGCTCATAACCCTGCTCACGACTCACAAACTCTTCGATCACGGATTTTACTATGCTCGTCAGCACTTCATAATGGGCATGACCAGATTGAAGCAGGGTCGGTAAGTTTAACTTGCCCGTCAGAAGAGCACTATACTGGGCACTGCTCAGATCAGAACCAAGCATTCGGTGTCTATCGAGCAAGATCGTGTAATATTGTGGCGTCTCATCCATGACATACCCGCTGTGAATAAGACCTTCCCCGAGTAAAAACAGGTCCCCAGGGACAGCTGTATAGGATACGCCCCCGATATGCAATTCTCCGGTTCCCTCGAAAAACAAAATGATTTCCAAGCATCTATCATGCCAATGAGGATGAAATAACGTCATGCTGGAGCTTTCCGGAACAAATAAATTGAACGGATAAATATCATTTAGCATCATCATATATTGGTTCGAGCCCTCAGTCGTCAACTTCAATCTGTCTATTCCCTCCTAATCGCAATATTGTGCAATAAAATCGCAAGAAACCTAGTATATTTTATTCCCGATTGTATCCTATCATGTAACTAAAGGAAAGTGTTTAGCGAAATAGTAGAAGTCACTTCATAGAAGGAGTAGATAATAGCATGATGAAACAAAATCGACTTGAAATTGAAAGGCTTGAAGGTGAATTTTGGTGGGGAGGAGATATTGATGACGGTATTGTTATGCCCTTTGGACAAGCGGAACATAGAAGAGATTTGATCCACGAGGGAAGAGGCAATCAAGCCGTGCCGTTGCTTGTATCGAATAAAGGGCGGTATGTTTGGTCAGAAGAGCCCATTCGTTTCAACTTTACAGAAGGACTCCTAACCGTAGAATGTGAAAGTGATGGAGGACTGGTATTCAGCGAACATCATGATAACTTGCAGGAAGCATTCTTAGACGCATCTAAATCGTACTTTCCACCTTCCGGTTCCATTCCAGACGAGCTCTTTTTCACTGTTCCACAGTATAATTTATGGATTGAGCTTCAGTATGAGCCCACCCAAGCAAAGGTCCTTTCTTACGCGGAAAGTGTGCTTGCCAACGGCATGCCGCCAGGCGTTATTATGATTGACGACAACTGGATGGAAGACTACGGTGTCTGGAAGTTTCGCGCCGACCGCTTCCCTGATCCGAAAGCAATGACAGAACAATTACATCAACTTGGCTTTAAAGTGATGTTATGGACATGTCCGTTTGTAAGTCCTGACAACGCCGCTAACTTCCGATATTTAGAACGGATGGGCTATTTACTGAAGGATGAGCATGGAGAAACGGCGATTCGCAGATGGTGGAACGGTTACAGTGCCGTGCTTGATTGCACAAATGATGCTGCTGTTGCGTGGTATGACGGCGAGTTGAAAATACTAATGGATGATTACCATATCGATGGTTTTAAATTCGATGCCGGCGACCCGCAATTTTACCGCAAGTCCGATAAAAGTGCTGTACAGCTTCACCCGAATGGCCACTGTGAAGCTTGGGCAAAAATCGGACTTCGTTATCCACTTAACGAATATAGAGCCAGTTGGAAAAGCGCCGGCCTTCCGCTCGTCCAGCGCCTCGGTGACAAAAACCACAGCTGGAATCGTGATGGCCTTGCCTCACTGATACCAAACGGCTTGGCGCAAGGGCTTGCCGGTTACGCCTTTACTTGTCCCGATATGATCGGCGGCGGCCAAATTGGCGATGTAGAGAATAATCCAAATTACAAGCTGGATCAAGAGCTGTTCGTCCGTTACGCCCAATGTTCAGCGTTATTTCCGATGATGCAATTTTCTACTGCGCCATGGCGCGTACTGGATGAGGAGCATTTGTCATACTGCATCCAGGCGGCGAAGCTGCATGAAGACTTTGGTCAAACAATCCTAAGTCTGGCGAATCACGCGGCGCTGACGGGGGAACCCATCATTCGACATATGGCCTATGTATTTTCGGAAGGTGGTTACGAACAGATTAACGATCAATTCATGCTGGGAGATCGTATTCTCGTTGCTCCAATTGTTGAGAAAGATGCGTATAGCCGAACGATCACGTTCCCAGTCGGAACATGGCAGGGAGACGATGGTAGTAAGGTCATCGGTCCATGCTCCATTCAAGTTACTGCGCCGCTTTCCCGATTGCCTTGGTATCAGTCCATATAAGCTGCTTTTGAAGGAGGGGAGGGACCTGCCCCTTCTTCATCCGAGTAGGATTCTGGGCAGAAAAACCACAACATTCAAGATTGTGGTTTTTTGCCTAGCTCATGCCTTTCATAATTCTATACAAATAATCGACGGATCGCATCGCATATTCGTATCGCACGGGTTCACCATTTTTAAGCAATACTAGGCATGGCACACTTGTAATTTTCCAATCATTACGAAGCTTTGGGGCGTAATTTATATTTATTTTGTACATGGTTACAGGAACATCCGCAGCAGCAACAACTTCCAGCATCCGCTCCGCCACTTTACACGTTCCGCAGAACGGAGAAGTGAATAATAAGGCGTCCTGACCATTTCCAATTCGATTTAAGGCTAGCCATTCATCTTCTTGTATTTCTTGTATGCTCATAAGTGCTCTATCGTTCCTCTCTTTCCACATCGACTTGCTTCCAAGTAGACATTCTTTCTTCCTCCTATAAAGTTTATCATGATGGTTCCATGATTTATAGCCGCATCAACACAAAACAACCCATAAGTGGGTTACTTTTTTCAAAGTATCCTGCTTATGGGTTTTCTAATTTACCTAAGCCACTCCGTATCGCTTATTCGTACCAATAGCCTTTATGCCCTTTTTCAAGCCGCATTAACGCCTCTAAATAATAGTAATCGCCCCATATTACAAAGTCATCAGGAGATGAATTCCCTCTAACATGATAAGATCCATGCTTCAGAAGTCCTTCCACATCGTTGTCATTGATGGTGGAATAATGATTAACCAATCCGCTCATCGAATTTTGCAATCCCGTTTCCAACTGTTCACGGGCACTGTCATCCGCATCCAAATGGCTGAGCAGTTCGATAATACCGCAAGCAACAATTGCTGAAGCCGAGCTATCCCTCGGTGTATTCACTTCAACTGGTACATTGAAATCCCAATAAGCTACATGATCCTCCGGAAGCTGCTGCAGAAAATAGAGCGCTAATCGCTTAGCCGTTTTAAGATATGCGGCGTTTTTCGTATAGCGGTAGGATAGCGCAAAGCCATAAATCCCCCATGCCTGTCCACGAGTCCACGTCGATCCGTCCAAATAACCTTGATGGGTGCCTCCACGAATAGAGTCTCCTGTTTCTTGATTGAAATAAAAAGTATGGTAAGAGGAGTCATCGCCCCGAACTAAGAAACGTTGGCTTTGATTCGCCTGACTTATCGCCACCTGCAGGTAGTCATCATTTCCCGTCTGCTCATAAGCCCAATATAGCAATGGTAAGTTCAGCAAGCAGTCAATAATGATTCGCCCGCCATTCACGTCATCACCTTCGGGACCCCATGCCTGAATAATCCCGCTTTTTGGACGCCAACGGGTCATAAGATGATCAGCGGCTTGCAGCGTCAATTGACGTGCCGGCTCATCCTTCTCTATCATCCACTGCGCCTTTGACGACAAAGAGTATAGGAAGCCGATATCATGATGATCAAGCTCCACCTTTTGCTCAAGTCTCGTCTTGAAGCTCTCAACGGTGCGACGAGCAGCATTTTTAAACATTTCGTTTCCTGTATATTCGTAGCAAAGCCACAGTATTCCGGACCAAAATCCATCCGTCCAATCTGTATTCGCATTTAATTCATACTTAATTCCACCATCGATACTAACATGGGGAAATTGATCACCGTACCGTTCTATATTTCTTGCTGTTTTGTTCACAGCATCCTCAATAGCTTGCTTCCATACCATGATTATTCTCCCCCTGATCATYGTTAATGGATGATATTGGATTAATTCTTAATGGAATTTTACTATAGGATGAGATGATAGTTAAAGGTATTAATCAAAATAAAAACGAATCATTCATTTTTGTTAACCAATTTATGAGTTCTGCCTCAAGCTGCTTCGCCAGATCATGCTCGGCCGCATTAATAATTCGAATAGGATTAACTTGGTAGGGGTCCTCCACATTATCATACAATAGTCGCTCTATAGGCTCATCCGGAGCATAGCCTTTGTGAATGACATAGGTGTAACGATGCGTCCGCACGCCTCTCCAGCCATATCGTTTATTATCGAGCCCTAAACCAGCAAAATGCTCAATAACTTCCTTTCGTCCAGGGAATGCTGAAATAAAAGCAGATGTCACTTCAACATCCGCTTGCTTAAGCAAGACAGGAGAATAATCAGTCCCTTCTACCTTCGCGGGAACAGTCAACTTCATTAATCCCAATAATGTCGGCATAATATCTACACTATTAAATAACAAATCCGTTCTCCCGCTAGCAAGATGACCATTCCAGCGCATCGCACATGGAATCCCTATCGATTCCTCATGCCAGGAATGCTTGGCCATAAGTCCATGAGAGCCCAATAACTCACCATGATCGGCAGATAAAACGACAATCGTATCTTCCTCTAATCCCAGTTCCTTAAGGTCATTCATGATACGAGCGAACTGATCATCCATGCCCGTTATAGCGGCCCAGTAATCCCGTGTATAACGCTGAAGATTATCCATACCTCCTGCAATCGGCTCGCCGGTATGTGCCATCAAATGCTCAGCCTTTACATTCGGTCTTAGAACAACTTCTCTATTTTCGTACAGCTTCTTATATTTATCCGGAACAAGCTCAAATGGACTATGCGGAGGATTCCAAGATAGGAACAACGCAAAAGGCCGATCTTTATCATGATTACGCAGATAATCTAAAGCCACATCCGTCTCATGCTCTAGCGACCACTGGTTGACTTTAATTTGCTCATGACTGTCCTTCCAATAATGAGGAGTGAGATGGTTATCATCGGCTCCGTAAGAATACCAGAAATCGAAGCCATGCCGCTTCGGTCCCGGTGGTGTATACGCATCCCAGTCTTTCGCTCCGGATAACGGTTCAGTTGTTACGTTCAGTTCAGGCAGATCCAGATGCCATTTGCCAATATACCCTGTATCGTAGCCCGCCTGCTTCAAAACGTCCCCTATGCAAATTTCCTCAGGGCCCAGCATGATGTCAGCACCAATCTTACAATTGGTGTAGACACCGGTAGACTGCGGATATTTCCCCGTCAAAAGTGCTGCGCGATGCGGAGAGCAAAGGGGGGTACAGCTGATCGCATGATCGAATATCAGATTATTGCTAGCAAACTCATCTATATTCGGGGTAAGAACGGGATCCTCATTGCTGTAGCCAACAGCTTGTTTTCTCCATTGATCGGCGAATATATAAAGCAAATTGGGTTGTTTGCTGCTCATGATCCATCCCCCATTCTTGACACCGTATTTTCCCATTAATCATTCCTATACTAGCCCTTTACAGCACCAGCAGCGATTCCTTCAATGAAATGATCCTGTGCAATAAAATAAATGATAATCGTAGGAACAATTGCAGACACGGCTGCCGCCATCAGTGGTCCGTAATCAGTACTGAATTCAGATTGAAAGTGCTGCATGCCGAGCTGAAGTGTAAATAGCTTGTCATCACTTAAATAGATTAGCGGTGCAAGAAAGTCATTCCAAGCATGCATAAAAGTAAAAATAACAAGGCTTGCGATTGCCGGTCGTGTCAGTGGAAGGATGATGCGCATATAGATTCCAAACTCATTAAGACCATCAATTCGGGCCGCTTCAGATAGCTCTTCCGGTATAGCCATAAAAAACTGACGGAACAAGAAAACGCCGAATGGACTAAATGCTCCTAACAAAATGATCGCCCAATGTGAATTCATCAATCCAATTTCCTTAATAAGCATGAACTGCGGGATCATCATCACTTGATAAGGAATCATCATTGTTGCGATATAGAGGAAAAACAATTTATCTCTCTCCGGAAACTTCACCTTCGCAAAGGCGTATGCCGCCGATGAACACGTTATAATTTGCAGCACCGTAGTGATTACGGCGATTTTTATCGTATTGAAATAATACACAGGGAAGGGAATCTCACTCCATACCTTCACATAATTCGACCAGTGAAAAGTACTGGGAATCCACTGAATAGGAAAGCTGAATATTTCTGCTTCAGATTTCAATGATGCCGATACCATCCATAAGAGCGGAATAACCATCGAAAGGCTTGCAATAATTAGTACGGCATATAGCAATACTCTTGAAGCGATTTTCATAATATGATTCTGTTTCTTGGGCAGAGACAATGTTGATGCTTGTGCAATTCTATTCATAGTTTGTCTCCTTTCTATCAAAAATCAATAATTGACCCATTTTTTCTGGCCTCTAAACTGAATGATCGTGATAAGCATAATAATCGCGAACAATACATAAGCCATCGATGACGCATATCCGTACTCGTAGCTTTTAAAAGCGGTATTGTAAATGTCAAATACAAGGACGTGGGTAGAGCGTCCAGGCCCGCCCTGCGTTAAGACATAGATCAGATCAAACACTTTGAATGAATTGATAATGGCAATAATAATGGTAAAAAATATAATAGGTGACAGCATAGGCAACGTTACATTTTTGAATTGGGACAGCTTGCCCGCTCCATCAATTTCAGCAGCTTCATACAGATCTCTCGGAATGCCTTGCAATCCAGCTAGAAATAGAACCATATAATAGCCAATACCATGCCAGATGCTTACGATAATGACAGAGAAAAGTGCCCATTCCGTAGATGCCAGCCAAGTAGGAGGATTATCAATGCCGATACTGCGGAGCAAGCCGTTAATCGGACCCATTGACGGATTGAATAGCAGCTGCCAAATGACAGCAACTGCGATTGTCGCTGTAATATGGGGTAGAAACATCGCTGTACGAAATAGCTTTAGTCCTCTAACTCCTCTGTTTAATATCGAAGCGAACACAATAGCCAGCAAGATCGTCACTGGAACAAATACAATCGTCATAATTAAACTATTGGCTAAAGAAATACCAAACGTTTCATCGGTCAACAGCCTTTTGTAATTATCCAAACCTATGAACTTAATGTCTCCAAAACCGTTCCATTCGGTAAAGCTCATATAAAACGATGCAAACACCGGAAAACAAATAAAAATAAGAAACCCTATTATATTGGGCAATAAAAATGTATAACCCACGAGCCGATTTCGCCTCACGACTGCCTTGGCTGTTTTCATTATTTCAGCTCCTTTATTGATAGCAGAACGTCACTTGGTGCAAGTGACGTTCTGCTATCAAAATTTCCATGATCAAAACATGATTATTTGCTAGGTTGGTACTCCTATTCGTACTTATCTGCCCATTCCTTCTGCACACGTTCAGCAATTTTCTGAATCGCCTCTTCAGCAGTTTGCTTACCGACTAACGCAAGCTCTCCTTCTTGCTTATAAGCTCCATTTACAAGAATGTTCTTCACGCCTGGCAGAAACGGATATTCCGGGTATTCCCTTTGCTCAACGAAGTATTTAATATGCTCAGGCTTGCGGCTTCCGTCGCCAATATACGTTTTCTTAATCTCATCGTTCGTATAGCCTGTTAAGTAGCCTTTCGAAGCAAACAATTTTGCGCCTTTCGGACCGGTCATATATTCGATAACCTTGAACGCTTCTTCTTTATTTTTCGACTCTTTATTAATCATTAGTGAAGTAGGTGCAGCCAAACTTGTATTAGCCGGCACTCCTTCAGGATGCGGAATAGGTACGACATCCCAGTCAAAATCAATTTTCTTCTCATCTTCCGCTTCTCTCAATTGAGCCACATGCCAGTCCCCAATAAGATTCATCGCTACATTGCCCTTTTGGAATGCTGAATTGTAGTGTGCTGAAGTTGTAATTC
>NZ_JBFUHJ010000051.1:0-26296 GCF_056402455.1 Paenibacillus sp. P4_A7
GAATATACCCGTTACTATGTGACCATTCAAGAAATTCGTTTCCGCGAGCGGTTTACCGTGGAGTGGAGGATCGATTCCGAGACGCTTCACTGTAAGGTGCTGAAGTTTATCCTGCAGCCAATCGTTGAAAATGCCATTAACCATGGATTGTCTGAATATGCCTCCGGGGGCGAGCTCGTCATTTCCTCGCAATTAGAGGACGGAAGGTTAATGATTCGGATCACGGACAATGGAATCGGCATGCGCAAAACTGAGTTGGAGGCGCTGGAGCATAAGCTTCTTGAAGGTCTCAATGAAGAAAGATCGCCGTCATCATCGTCTATTCATCATGGAGTTGGATTGAGCAATGTGAATCGACGTCTAAAAATCTACTATGGAGAAGAAGCTGAATTAATTATAGATAGCAAGTATATGAAAGGCACGACAGTCACGTTGGTCATTCCTATAAACGTTAAGGAGGGACACGATTAAATGACAAAAACGAGGCCTAACGTTATTTTAATTACAACCGATCAGCAACGATTTGACAGCGTGCATGCCAATGGCAGCTCTTTTATGCACACGCCGCATATGGATCGCCTTGCAACCGAAGGAGCAAACTTTCGCAGAGCCTATTGCCCGTCTACAGTATGCATGCCGTCAAGAGTATCGCTAATGCGCGGACAGCATCTTTCCAGACATGGATCCTATAATATCGGCACGACCGCCTCCGACTTTTCCGCGTGGATCAGTACGCATTTGCGAGAGAGCGGTTATAGTACGCACCATATCGGTAAAGCGCACTGGCATCCTTGGGAAGCGGAAAGTCCGGAGACGGCAGAAGTCGATGAGCAAGGGACGCCTTTCCGGGATTTCTGCGGATTTGAAACCGCGCAGCTCAGCATCGGTCATAACATTTATGGCGTGACGAGTCATTATGCGCTTTGGATGAAACAGAAAGGGTTAGATAAGGAGACGCTGCAGTTCAAGCGACTATTCGATCAAGATGCCAATGATACGGGAAATTGGAGCATCCCTGTTAAGCTTCATCAGGGTCAATGGCTTGCGGAAACAGCGATTGAATATATGGAGATGCAGCAGGATGCTCGCCCTTTTTTCCTCAATTTAGGATTTCAGGATCCGCATCACCCGCACGTTCTCCCAGTAGATTTTATTCATCGAATCGCCCCAGACGTTATTCCACTGCCAAACCGCAGCATGGATATCGAAACGGGATACGCGGAGCACATTCCGTTATTCCATGACGGAAGTATCGTGAACAGTCGGTTCAACGGACGATTCATGATTGCCGGCAATAGCGGGACTGCTTGGAAGCCTTATTTTCAGGATGAAGAGAAAACACGGATGACCCGAGCCTACTATTATTCGATGGTACAACTGATCGATGGGCAGTTAGGCCAGATTTTGGCTGCTCTGGACAGGCTGGGACTGCGTGAGAATACAATGGTCATCTTTACGAGTGATCACGGCGAAATGTTAGGCGATCACAATATCGGACAGAAGGGTCCACTTGTGTATGAAGGCGTAACACATATTCCGCTGCTGATTCGATATCCGGATGGATTTTCCCCATGCGAAGTAGAAGAATGTGTTTCTTTAGTTGACATATCGCCTACGATATTGGATTTTGCCGGGATTAAGGATGACATAAAGCGGGACGGTGTCAGCCTAAAAGGCCGGTTGTGCCAAGAAATTTCATTGAACCGGAATGGGGTTCGTATCGAATATAAAGAAGAACCGGATCGGATCCGTTATAAATGCTGGGTGACCGAGGATTGGAAGCTGGCCATTTATTTGGGAGAAACATTCGGAGAATTGTACGATTTAAAAGCAGACCCTGATGAAAATTACAATTTGTTTCATGAAGAGAGTTTTCAAGAAGTGAAAGCGCGATTACTGGTCGATCTCCTGAACGACATGGAGCGCAGCGAACCTGTGAACGACAGGCCATGCAGAGTTTAAGTGCCAGCCAGTCGGGGTCGGGATTCTGATTCCAACATGAACGAAATCACTGAGAAGGCTTAAGAAATCTGATGATTTCTTGAGCTTCTTTGCAGTTGTATTGGACAACTTCATTGGAAAAGCAATCTCCAAAAAAACAAAGGGTTTGGTATTACAGCCCAATTGACAAGAAACGGAAAGACCTGAAATAGGTGTCAAGGGAATGATTTTTTACGACTTTAAGTACGCGAAGTAATAGTGGGTATCTCTAAAGTCTGAGAAGACGTTAGAGGTACCCTTTTCTTATCCATATACAACCGGAAGCTCCTAAAAAACACAAATGAAATCTAGAAATAGCCATGTTGTTATCTGTTGGCAACCTCATTTATGATATTTGTTATAACAGGAGAAAGCAGAAATATCAGCATGAGTCAGCCAATCAAGGGCGTTCCCATACCCGCTTTACTTGAAGAATGGATTTCCCGTTTCCTATCACTCCTAGCTTTACATGGCCGACCGGCCTGGATACCGAAAGCAATGATCAATGGAATCAGTAAACGACTGCTTGAATCAATGAATGGAACGCTGGCCGATGAGACGCACTTCGCTGCGATCGACGAAATCCATAATGTAAAACAGTGTCTGAAAATCTAATACGGAGAGGAGGCGGATTTAATTATAGATAGCAAGTATATGAAAGGTACGACAGTGACGCTGATCATTCCAAGAATGAGTGAAGATGCGGATAGGACTAACGATTAATTGGGAGGCAAGGGTATGCTAAAAAAATTAAGTTGTTATTCATTGATTGTTGCCATTCTATTTACAAGTTTTACAAGCACTTTATTTCAAAGGGGAGCTTCAGCAGCCGCAGCATCGGTGAATTTAGCAGATGAAATTGAAGGCCATTGGGCTTCGCAGGAGCTTCGAAAGTGGAAGGACTACGGGATTGTTAAGGGGTACCTTGATGGTAGTCTGAAACCCAATAATGAGATAACAAGAGCGGAATTTGTCGTCATGCTAAGCAGGGTATTCAACTTTAGAAAAGGATCGGACAAGACATTCAAAGATGTATCCGAAACAGCTTATTATGGTGAAGCAGTATCAAAAGCCTATGCTGCAGGTATTGTTAGCGGAACGGGGGATGGGAATTTCCAACCCAATCGGCTGGTTACCCGGGAGGAAGCGGCAAAAATGATCGCTATCGCATTCGATCTTGAGCCTGCTTCCACCAGTATGAATTTTAAAGATCTAAAAGAAATATCCGCTTGGGCGAGTCCATATGTGAACACATTGTTCGAGCATGGATACATATCCGGACGAGGAGATAATCAATTTGCTCCCAAAGCGAACATTACGAGAGCTGAGATGATCAAGATTTTGGACAATATTGTCGATAAGCTCATAAATGCCGGTGAATTAAGTGGAGCAACAGTCAAAGGCAATGTGGTGGTGAATAATGCGCCTGTCATCTTAAAGGATCTTGTTATTAATGGTGACTTGATTCTTGCTCCGGGCGTGGCAGCCGGGGAAGTTGTACTTGAAAATGTGACGGTGAAAGGCAGAACGCTCATTCAGGGGAGCCCAGTTAGTGGTATTTCGATAAGCGATTCGCACTTGGGAACTGTGAAGATGACAGCAGCGGGCTCGAAGCTTACGCTTACAGCTACAGACATCAGTCATATGCTTATTATGCCTTCCGCTAGCAATAGTCTCATAAAATCGGATAAGGAATCGAAAATTGGACATCTCGAAAATAGAGCGGAAAATGTTGTTATCGATTCACCTGTAAATAACACTGGCAACGGAAATCCGCCGGTTCAACCGAATCCGCCGATTTCGAAGGTGTCTGATCTGGTGTTCGGTCAAAGCGGTCAGGAAGCTGCCAGCCAACTGACGGTAACCGGGAATAGCGGCTTAGATACGTTCGAGACGAAGGTGGGCGAACTCGAGGATGCGTATACAGTCAGGTATATGCAAGGCACGGGATCCTCAATTACGTTCACGCTGACCGATCTTAAGCCGAATCAGCCAATCACTGTCGAGATTGAGGAAATTCATAATCGCAACCCAGACGCATTCGCATATACCGTTCTTGCGAATGAACAGGAGGTTTATTTCCGAACGTATCGCGAAGCGTCCGCTGGCCCTAACCACTATTTTATCGATCTGAACGCTACAATCATCGGAGGGGCTTCTTCACTCACGCTTACGCTGCGTAACGACAGTCCGACAAGGGTTAATTTTGCAAGGGTCTGGGCTTATAGCGATTTTGACAATTTGTTGGTTGACGAGAAAATATACCGCCCAATGACGGTTGCATTGTTCAAGCCGAATATCAACTGGAACGATTATTCGTCCGATCTTGCTCTCCTGGAAGGAATGAAGCTAAAATTTTCCGACTATGAAATGTATAATATTGCGGTTGTTTTCGATATTCTCTACATGCACTGGAGCGAGAAAGAGATGCAGCGGCGTCTGGATTATTTAACACAGCTTTCTGCTGATTCCGGACTGGCCATTCATTTAAGCGTTGATTCCTGGTGGGACGGAACGCCGATAGGTCCAGACGGGCAGGGAGGCTATTGGCGAGATATGCCTTATCAACAGGTTGTATACGATCCATTAAATACCGACGGCAGAGGTTATTGGAAGCTGTCTACTCCGAATGTTTATGGCAATACGCCTTGGCTTTCGATGAATAACGAGCATTACAATGAAGTTCGCGCGGATAAAATCAGAGGCGTAACGGCTTATCTAGCGGCAAGAACCGCGGATTTGAAGGCAGATGGCGTTGAACTCCCGCCTGTTGTCGTATTTACCGAAAATGAGCCGTGGTATTGGCCGTATTTCGCTTTTAACGCGTCGCCCGAGGGAACGGGAGATTTTGGTCCGGACGTCATTACAGCTGCGTCGAATGATGGCGTGCTGCTTGATCCGACCGATGGTATTTCCGTACAGGAGAGGCAATGGCTTGCGAAGAATATGACGGATTACATCTCGAATGTATCGAGTGCGATGGCGGAAGGGTACGGCTACAATGCGATTATTGTAGATAACGGACAGATTACCTATCCGGATAACCAACTTGTGGAGAATGCCTATACGCATACGTTCCCTAATCAGAAATTTCCGGGTCTAGATGAACAGCAGTCACAATGGGAAGCGCATATGGTGAAAGATATTCGGTTTGGCGGAGAATGGGAAGGCATCTTGGATGACCGCTATTTAAGCTACATTTCTGCCCGAGGCAAGTTCGCCGATGTCAATGCGGAACGAAGCGGGTACGCCATGCAGGAATTTCAAGTGCTGCCTCAGGCTTACGCCTACGGATCGGATCATGTGACCATTTATAATTATCGAAGTGGAGACGAGGGGTTCATCCGTACACAAGATGGGGAGATGTCTAATCCTTATATCACACCATCCTATGGGCAAGTCATACTCGATTATAACTTTGCGGATGATCTATCTCTGACACCGGGCACAAGTCTCGTAGAAACCAATCAGGTGAAGAGAGCGCCATTAGTGGAGCATTACGTTGTCAGTTCAACTACAAGCGATGCTAACGGAGGCTATATCACCTTCAAGGCAGATAATCAACGTGTCCCGCTGACGAATGGTCTTGCGGTCGAATTGGAAGGGCGCAGCCTGAATTATCTTTGCAGTCAATGCAAGGTGGAGGTCTGGGCTGGTCCCGATCTGAATTCACTGTCACTTGTAGATACGCTGTATGATATGTTTCATGAGGCAACCATCGATGCAAGCGATTTCATTGATAAGAACAGCTCAATTGCATATGTTCGAATCCGGCTATACACGCCAAATACTCCAAGTCAGGTTCGCGATTGGGTGGCTTTGTCATCCGTGAAAATCACGGCATTATTAGGAGGAGCAAGCGGTCATACGAGTGGTTTCCAATATACGTACAAGCAGCTGCGGGAAAGAAATTTATGGGTTACTTACCGGGCGGATATCGAACGCTTAGCAGCCAAATACGCTGAACAAGCAGGTCGGAACGGGACGTACGAAGAGATCGATCAGCTTTACCAGAGCGGTTATTACGGAACGGCATACCAAAGACTGCTGGAGACGATGTCTCAGATTCTTCCTGCCAAATTTGTTGTTAAAGGCTCTGGAACACTTGGAGATTATCCTCTGTCGATGCAGAATGCGGATGCGACAGCCAAAATTCATACGACGCTGTATACATTCGGAAATTCGTTCAAGATCGGATTTGTTGCCGATGCTGCAACAACCGTTTCCTTAACGCTAACACAAGCGACCTCCGCGTATTACAAGGCTGTGGACTTAGGAGAAGGCATCTATGAAATATCGCCGTCGCAGGCGAATGATGCCGGAGCCATTGCCGTTACGAATGGTAAAGCGATATTTGCATTGAACGCTCCAACGAAGCCTGCCAAGACATATCCGTCGGAAATCGAAGCCAGGTATTATTCAAAGAGTGGAACGGCTGCATCTGAGGTTAGGATAAATATTCAATCCCAAGATCCGGCAGTCAGCGAATACGTGAACTATATCGATCTGAAGCTTGCAGATCAGGTGAATATTTTGAGAGGACCGGAAGGGACGCCTGATCAAGAACTTATGCAGGTACCGATAGAGATGCTCGATTATGGCGATTTGCTCAAGCTTACATTGAATCAGCAGGGTGAAGTCGTCTCGTTAAAAGCCTATTACGGTAAAGTATCTGGGACGATTACCCAAATCCAGCCGGTTACGGTTACCGGGCATTTGCAGAACGCCTTCGTCGAATTGCGAGATAGCGCGAACAACGAATATCGGTTTGAACTGGGTCAAGACAGTCAATTTCATTCGCCCAATGCGAAAGGTACGAACGTTTTCAATGCTCCAATAAACGATTGGGGTTTTCAGGTTGGGGATCTGGTTACGATTAGCTATAGTCCGTATACGGTCTTGGGGAGAGATAAGAGGGTTTTGGGAATTTCAGAAACGTTTGACACGGTGCTGTTCGAGAACTTCGAGGAGACCGGCGAAGCATGGCGAACGAGAGCCAATGCGGTGGATAATATCTTAAAAACGCGACTCGATTCCAATAATCCAGATATCGTCTTAAGGCCTGATAATATCTCATCGCCAGGGATTGTGACCTGGAAGCTGGAGGACGCAACCCCATTGGAAGGCGCGTCTATTCAATACAGCGGTCGAGCCATCATGGGTACAACGGTGGAATGGGAAATGAGCGTGACAGGCTCCGAGGGCACATGGGAAAAGGTAGGCGAGATCGCAAATGATGCAGATAACAACAATTTCAATCAGTTAAGGGACATCACCCTGGATGTCGGAAATTTGAACACGAATACACTCTATGTACGAGTTGTCATGACAACATCGAATCCGGACACATGGGCGTCGATCAACAGTGTGAAGTTTGTTGTGAAGAGAACAGGAATCCGGGAACTCGACACCGCTTCGCTGACTTGGAATAACTCAGTTGTATACGAGGGGCAGAATGTGCCTGTTGTGTTAACCGCGAAGTATGATAATGACGTCATGGTTAATTTAGCAGGAGCGAAAATCGTATATGCGTTTGGCACGAACGGCATACTGGCCCAAACGTCCACTGGACTAATTGCCATAGGGGCGGGGACTACGACCGTCAAGGCTTACTTGTCGGTTCAAGGAAAAGTGGTCGCATCCAATACGATAACGGTCTCGGTCACAACCAATACGCTTGATCGAATGGAGATGATGCCAGTAGATGCTTTCGTACCCATCAATGGGACAGTAACTGCCGAGGTAAAAGCGTATAACGAGCAAAATAATGAGCTTCAACCGTCTCTGTACGAGACTGTGTATACGAGTAGCGACGTATCTGTGGCGACGGTATCTGCGAATGGAATGGTGACAGGGGTTTCTTATGGAACCGCGAATATTACAGCGGTTATCACGTTTCATGGGCTGTCCCTAAGCAAATTCATTACGGTTACTGTCGCCCAGCCGGTCGCGCTAGTCGATGAGGATTTTCAGGATATTCCGCTTGGCGCGATAACAGCTGAGGCGATTGGAGCCAATGAGGTTGTTAATTTGCAAAATGAGCTGCTGTTTGAATCGCTGCCGGATATAGGATTATCCGGTACTACTGATGACGCAGGGGGCAAACAGGCGGGTTATGTCATTTATAAGCTGGATAGCACGGATTCGAATGGATTCAAAAAGCTTGAAATGTTTTATAGTGGTCGGACGCTGCATATCGACGAGAATCAGATTGCCGCGATGCGATTTTACGTGGGAACGGATGTGACTGCGATGACCAAAATCGGAGAGCTGTCTACCTCGGCTCCGGGAAACTATAATACGATTCGGACGCTCGACTTGACAGAACAAGCGAAAGACCACAATACCGTTTATTTGAAGATTGAAATCGAATCCGTTGCGTATACGTGGGGATTTCTGAACTCAGTAAAAGTGATCGATTACGCGACAGGAGTGTAACTATGGAACGCATGGAGTTTGTACATGAGAAGATGAGGCTCGGCTTTACTCGCTCGGATAATAAATTACGGCAGGACATCTTTCAGCCGCAAGTTCTGCCCACGAATATCCAAAGCGCATATGCTGCTGCGACGAATATTCAGGCTGCTGTGGCTGGCAAGCCGCATGGGGTTCATCCAGGTCTTGCGGTGGGGCACTCTTTGCTTGCCGAAGAGCTGGTCCTTGAGCAGGTTGATCGGACGGAAAGTGGTTTGTCTCTGCGGTATCTGCATGAAGAGTTGAAGCTGATTGTGGAGTTAAATATGGAATTCGTCCCTGGTGCGGCGGTAATCAGGCAGACTACGACAGTGAAGAACGACGGCCCGGAAGCTGTCGTTCTGACCCATCTTTCTTCCTTATGTATGCAGGGAATCGCGCTTGGCAGCACTGGCTCCTGGTCCGAACCTGGCAGGGTAAAGGTTCATTATTGGCGGCAAGCTTGGAGCGGCGAAGGACAATGGAGATGCGACGATTTAGATCGACTGGGTCTTTACCGCACCTCGCCTTATTCGATGTCGCATGCTGTTCACTGGGAATCCAGGGGAAGCTGGAGTACGGGACGATATTTGCCTATGATTGTGATCGAAGATTTGGAGACACAATCGGTTTGGTATGCACAGGCTGAAACCTCGTCTAACTGGCACATAGAGCTTGGAAACCGCCATGAGCATGCTTCAGTCGGTAGCGACAGTCTATATGTTCAAATAGACGGGGCCAGCGAAGGTTTTGGCGGATGGACCAAGACCTTGCTGCCAGGAGAAAGCTTTACGACGATACCAGCAGCGATCGGATGCTGCTCCGGAGGTATAGACGCGGCAGTTCGGGAATTGACCGCCTACCGGCGTTCGCACCTTAAACCAGCCAACGCTTGGTTGGGTGAAGTTCCGGTTGTGTTTAACGATTATATGAATTGCTTGTGGGCCGATCCTTCGGAAGCTAAGCTCCTTCCCTTAATTCAATGCGCCACTGAAGTCGGGGCGGAAGTTTTCTGTATCGATGCAGGCTGGTTTGCCGAGCCGAATACTTATTGGGGAACGTCTCTCGGGGATTGGCAGCCAAATGCGAACCGGTTCGGCAGCGAGGGTCTCGCAGGGATCTTGCAAATAATAAAACAGGCAGGAATGATTCCGGGTGTTTGGCTGGAGATGGAGGTATGCGGGGAAAGTGCGGCTTTGGGCCGCCAACCGGATACATGGTTTTTAAGGCGGAATGGCCGAAGAGTGGGTGGCGGAGAGCGCTGGTTTATGAACTTCACCAACCCCGAAGTAAGAGCATATATGCACGGTACGATAGATCGATTGGCAGCAATGGGAGTCGGCTTTATCAAGAATGATTACAATGGCTGTGTCGGATTCGGCGATGATACGCTTGGCAGTTCGGCAGCCGATGGACTGATTAACCACATGCGCAGCTTCTATGCCTTCTTGGATGAAGTGAAAGCGAAACATCCTTATTTGATCATAGAAGGCTGCGCTTCAGGTGGCATGAGAGCCGACTATGGGATATTATCTCATGCTCATATGGTGAGCTCGAGCGATCAGGAGGATTATACGAAGTATCCATCCATTATCGGGGGAATGCTGGCGGCGGTATTGCCTGAACAGAACGGAATATGGGCATATCCTTATCCGCTGCTTGTCTCCCATCACGATCATCCTGAATGGCTGGATGACAAGGAATACAGGAACTCCATGCAGGATGGAGAACAGACCATTTTCAATATGATTAACGGATTATGCGGCAATTTGTATGTATCCGGACGTGTGGATAAAGCCGATGATCTAAACCTGTTTCTGATCAAAGAAGCCATAACCCTGTATAGGGCAGAGAGGACTCATATTCGTAATTCATCCCCGATCTGGCCGCTCGGTTTTAAAGCGGTAAACGATTCAACGGGCTGGAATAGTGTTGGTCTTGCCTCTATGGACAATACGCGGGTTTTGTTAGCGGTATGGAGGCTGGAAAGCGAGGGGAGCACCATCCGACTTCCGATATCAGGTTGGGAGAATTGTTCCGTTGAGGTGAAACAGCTTTATCCTGAAGCGGATCCATATCAAGTCGTGAACAATTATGATCTTGTCGACGGAGCATTAACCGTGAATTTGCCGAATCGGAATCAAGCAAGGTTCTTTGAGCTTAAAAAAATGACCGAACAATAGGATGTAAAAGGATACTCGAATGATTTGTAATCACAAAGAAGGCTCAAGAAATCTCTTGATTTCGCGAGCTTCTTTGCGTTTATTTTGTGAAATTCCCTAAGAAGAATGTCAAAAAACACAAATGAAATCTAGAAACAGCCTTATTGTTTGTTAATTTCCATCTTCTTATAGTAAAGGAAGGTGATGGAGATGATAATTTTAATAGCGGACAACGAGGCGTTAATTCGCGAGGTGGTCATGAGTAGCTTACGACAAATGAAGTACACCGACATCATAGAAGCGGAAGACGGTTTGCAAGCGCTGCATGCGATCAAATCCGATCCCGCAGTGCAAATCGTGATTGCCGGTATCCGGATGCCCGAGGTCGACGGCTTTCAGCTTCGAGGCTTTCGCGATGAGAAATATTTCTATAAAGTGTTTAAACGAATGACCGGCTTTGTGAAATCGATCCCGAAGGAAATAGATGAATCCGCCTTTGTAGATGGAGCTAAGGGATTTGGATTATTTGTCCGAATTATTCTGCCTTTGCTGCTTCCATCCATTACGACTGCGCTGGTTTTTGTGCTTCTAGGAGTCTGGAATGATTTCCAATAGCCGCTTTATTTACTTAGCAATTCCGAGGAATGGACGATTCCACTTTCCGAATATATGTTTAAGTCGAAATTCGGGACGGATTGGAACTATGTATTTGCCGATTTGATTATTGCAATGAAGTTCAGGTTATAGCAGAATGAAAGACCGAGAGCAGGAGCTGACAAAATGAAAAAGAGCATTGAAAGTTTCTCGAAAGCTCAGCCTATTTGGCTGACTGGCTTGGAGAAGGAAAAAAATGTTTTTGCGGGATATCGAGCTTTAGTTCAAAGAAGAACCGGAGATAGATTGACACTAAGGATTGCCGCCTCTTCCATCTACCGCTGCTCTGTGAATGGAAAATTCCTGGGACACGGTCCAGCAACGGCTGCGCATGGCTTTTATCGAATTGATGAATGGGAGCTACCCGAAGCGGAAGTTGATGAAAGTGCCGTTATCATAGCTATCGAAGCGGCAGGCTATAACGTTAATAGCTTCTATACACTGGACCAGCCTTCTTTCGTTCAAGCTGAAGTTGTACGAGAAGATGGTGTGGTGCTTGCGTCATCAGGCGCGAATAACGAGGGTGGCTTTGAAGCTGGATTGCTAAGAGAACGAATTCGCAAAACGCAAAGGCATAGCTTTCAACGAGCCTTTACCGAAGCTTATCGGCTCCAGCCAGGTGATACCGACTGGCGTAAGTCAATTTCTGCTGCATTTCAATCACCCTCGGCTTGGAGTGTCGTTGAGGATAAATCGTTGCTCGCGAGGGGGATCGCTTATCCCGACTTCACTTTGAGACACTCAGCTGCCCAGATTCAACACGGAACCGTTAAAATGGTTGGACAACTTGACCATTATCGTAAAGACCGCTCCTTAACAGGAGTTGGGCCATTGTATCTCGGCTATCTTGAAGAAGAGCTGGAGACGATTCCTTCGCTGTTTCTTCAGGAGGCAGTTACCGATGAGCGGCATGAAATGCATCTACTCTATGACCTGGAAGAAGTATTAACGCTCAGAGAGCTTAGTTATAAAATCGTAGATTTTGGATTGAACCTAACCGGATTCATTGGAGCGCGCGTGGAGTGTTCCGTGCCTACCCGAATGTATTTCTTGTTCGACGAAGTTCTAACCGATGGGGATATCGATTTCTTGCGTCTGGATTCCGTCAATATCATCAGTTATGAGCTGCAGCCTGGAACCTATGCGCTTGAAGCATTGGAGCCCCATGCGATGCGATACTTGAAGCTTCTAGTGCTTGAAGGAGAGGCTGAGATCCGGGGAGTATACATGCGGGAATACGCCAACGCGGATGTCGGTCAAGCCACCTTCACAAGCGGTGATGCTGCGATTGATTCGATTTTCCGGGCTGGCATCGAATCCTACCGTCAGAATACGGTGGATGTCTTCATGGATTGCCCTTCGCGCGAGAGAGCAGGTTGGTTGTGCGACAGCTTCTTTACCGCGCGGACAGCATTCGATCTTAGCGGACATACCAGCTTGGAACGTTATTTCTTCGAGAACTATCAGCTTCCTCCTCGCTACATGCATATACCGGAGGGAATGGTGCCGATGTGTTATCCGGCAGACCATTTCGACGGTAATTTCATTCCGAACTGGGGGATGTGGTTTATCATCCAGCTAGAGGAGTACGTATTTAGAAGCGGTGACAAGGCAATGGCACAAGCCCTTAAGCCGAAGGTGTCTGCACTGCTCCGTTACTTCGACGGATACCGAAATGAAGATGGGCTGCTGGAAAAGCTGGACGGTTGGATCTTCGTTGAGTGTACGGAAGCCAATGATTGGGTACAGGATGTGAACTATCCGACGAACATGTTATATGCGGGAGCTTTGTCAGCAGCAGCACGCATATACCTTTCGACTGATCTGGAGAAAGATGCACAACGCGTGCGGGCTGCGATTAGGGAGCAGTCCTTCAATGGACAATTTTTCGTTGACAATGCCGTCCGTATTAACGGGCGACTGGAAGCAGAGAACCATATCTCGGAGGTTTGTCAGTATTACGCCTTTTTCTTCGGTATAGCCGATAGCGCTTCCTACCCAGAGCTGTGGCGCAGGCTGCTGGATGAATTTGGACCTCTTCATAGAGGGGATGCGTGTAAATATCCGCATATTCCCCATACCAATCAGCTGGTCGGCAACTTTATGCGGATGGAGGTGCTTTCCTCTGAAGAATGCGCGGATCAACTGTTAAAGGAATTGCCTGCTTTTTTCGAGCACATGGTGAAGGCAACCGGAACTTTATGGGAGCACGATGGCCCAGTAGCCAGCTGCAATCATGGATTTGCTTCCCATGTCGTGCGTGTAGCCTACAGGGATTTTCTTGGTGTTCGAAGCGTTGATCCAGTGCGGCGCACGATCGAGCTTCGCCCTAGTGGCGTCTCGCTTAGTGCTTGTTTCGGATCGTTTCCTGTTGGTGATGACCTTCTGAGCATTTCTTGGGAGATCAAGGGCGAGGATCTGCTGCTATACACGGAAATTCCGTCGAATTATCGGATCGATATCCTTAACGGAAGTGGATACAATCTTAAGCATATTCAGAGGGGGGTACGACATGAATGCAAAGTGGAGCAGGAGTAACGCCAATGGCAGTATATTATTAGCTTTCTACGGGGAAGATGAGCAATTCTGGACAATACACGATCGGGTGAGCGGCAGGAAGTGGGAGATCGGGGCTCCGGCTTTTGAAATAGATGGCAGTTGGATGCCAGCGGTGTTGGAATCGGTCATTGAGCGGACAACGCCGAAACGACTGCACAATGGAACGACGGAATACCGCATCGGAGGACCATTGCGTAATGCTGTAGACGTACAATTGGACTGGATTGTCCGCTTGCCGGATAACGGAAATCCACTGGTACGGTTTTGCTACGAGCTCACTTCTCTTGGAGGCAGAAGACTGACCAAGAGTCAGGGTCATGATCGGCTGCGCTATGCAACTTTTCAGTTGGATCGATTTACGGAGAGCAAGGAAATCCGTTTCTCAGAATTTATCGAGACCGTCCACAGCTTCTGTCCGACGGAAAGATCCCTGGATAAAAGACATTTTGACAACGGTGAGTTAGCAATGGGGCCGATGTTGATTGCAGGCAGTAGGGAGGAACAAATACTGCTAGCCTATGAGCATGGCTCGCAGTATCCCGACGCATTCCTTCAATATCGACTTACACCGGAACGGAAGGTGGTCTTGGAAGCGGTAAAGGGCAATTATCTTGATGGCCAGTTGCTTGATAGCGAGCATCCTTATCGTACAGTATGGCTGCAAGCGGCCTTGCTTAAAGGGGATGAGGACGAGCTTGCAGCCGCGTATCGTACCTTTGTCCTACGCCATATGACACTGAATGAGGAAAGCCGCAAACCCTACATTTTCTACAACACTTGGAATTTTCAAGAACGGAACCGGAACTGGTATGGCAAGAAATATTTGGACGACATGAATTTGGAACGGACGTTGCTGGAAATTGATGCCGCGCACCGAATGGGCATTGACGTATACGTTATTGACACAGGCTGGTATGGGAAGACCGGGGATTGGCAGGTCAATATAGCTCGATTCCCTGATGAGCTAAAGCAGGTCAAAGAGCGCTTGAGTGGATATGGAATGAAGCTTGGCTTATGGTTTAATCCGACTGTTGCAGCCGTTTCAAGCGAGATGCTTGAACGACATTCGGATTGCGTCATGTCACTGGGTGGCGAGAAGGCGAAGCCTGTTGAAATCTGGGAGACGGAGGAAAGTGTTCCGCTGTGCCTTGTGAGTCGTTACGCCGATGCTTTCGCGGATGAACTGATTGGGCTAGCCCAAGAGGTGGGGGTCGATTACTTCAAATGGGATGCGATTGAACAATACGGTTGCGATGATCCAGGTCATGACCATGGCACTGCGGCCCATTCCCAGGAGGAACGCGCACATAGCTATGCTTTCCAGCAGATCCAGGCTATGTCCCGAATTGTGGACAAGTTATGCGATGCATGTCCCGAGGTCATCGTCGATTTCGACATTACAGAAGGCGGGCGATCTGCCGGTCTAGCCTTTCTATCTGCGGGGAAATATTTTCTTGTCAACAACGGTCCCTATTACCATAACTATAATGTTCCAATTGATAGTGAGAAGGATAACTGGAACTTGTTCTTCCATCCGGGTCCTGCCCGTGGGTGGATATGTCGTACGCCACTCACTTATGACAAGTGGTTTCCTTCCGTTCTCTTCTTAACACATTACCTGCCGGACGACCCGAGAGATAACCAACTTATATCGTTGGCTTCACTTATTCTGGGGCAGAATGGCATCTGGGGAGACTTGCCAGCTGTATCGGATGAAGGCCAATATTTCTTAGGCTTGGTGTTGGCTCTTTACAAGCAGGTCAGAGAGGATATCACACAGAGCGACCCTGTGCGGGAAGGAGAAGTCGGAGGGGCCATGGAGGTTTACGAGAAGCTGTCCAACCAGACTGGTAAAGGTGCTGTCGTGATCTTCTCCTCCAGACCCGGCACTTACCGTTATATTACAAGAGGCGCTACAGATGCGGCATTTTGGCATACGGAGGGTGTGTCTGTATCCCGTAACAAGTCAGGGCACGCAGTGATTGAGGCTGTGTTCGATACGTCGAGTGCGCGTATCGTTCTATTTGGAGTGGAGTAGACAAAACGATCAATTATGAAGCAACTGCAAATCCATATGGGATAAATAAACGAGCAGTCGGGTAAAGTGGGCATATCATAGTGCCTCTTGACCCGACTGCTTTACTAATGATCGATAAATTTTACAAAATGAAATCTTGGAATTTTCCGGCAATTGACCGTGTCAGGAGGAGCATACGTCCAAAATACTACGTCCAGCGGCACTTATTTCACCGGAATTAAGGACAAGCGTTTGGGAGACGCCACATATGATTTCGATCAATGTATCGGGTTCAGGTCCCGACCTGCCGTACACGATCAATGTTGGGGATGCAAATTTATTGTATACAGACGCTCAAATGCAGATTACTTTGGATTCAACCTTCGGAACGATGAAGGATAGCGACAACAGTATGAATTTCTATCATGGTCCGTATTCGTAGCATTTTAAAGGTCCTTATGATGATCCGTTGCAAACATATGTATCCTCGGGTGGAGCATGAGTTCCTCTCATAAAGCCTGCCGTTAAGCTGACGGTGACCGAGGATTGAAAGCTGACCATTTATTTGGGAAAAACATTCGGAGAATTGTACGATTAAAAGAAGACCCTGATAAAAGAAATAATTTGTTCCATGAGGAGAATTATCAAGAAGTGAAAGCGCAATTGCTGGTCGAGCTTCTGAACGACATGGAGCGCAGCGAACCTGTGATCGACAGGTCAAGTAGAGCTTGAATGCCATGCAGTTGGGGGCGGGACTCCGATTCCAACATGAACGAAATCGCCGAGAAGGCTCAAGAAATCTGATGATTTCTTGAGTTTCTTTGCGTTTGTTTTGGATGTTTTTCTTGGAAAAGCTATCAAAAAAAGTAATCTCCAAAAAACACAAATGAAATCTAGAAACAGCCTTATTGTTTGTGATTTGCCATCTATTTATAGTAAAGGAGAGAAATCAATCATTCTTTTGAAAAGGGGACATCAATGTGAAACGAGTATCACTAATCATGCTTGTCATTAGTTTTACGCTCCTCGTGCTGGCAGGATGCACAGGTACAAACAAGAACAGCAATGCGGGCTCTAGCAATTCGCCAGCGCCAAGCGGGACTGTGGACACGACGAAAGAGGGTAGCGATAAACCTTCTGAAAAGCCTCAAACCTTGACCATGGTTTATTCTCAAGGGGAATTCTCCTGGCCTGCATATGAGAAGATGGCAAAAGCGTTTAAAGAAAAAACGGGCCATACCGTTAAACTGCAATATGTTCCTGGAGGTGAGTACGAAAAGTATTTGGAAGCACAGTTTATTGCCGGCAGCGAGGCCGATATTATTATGGGCGGACCGGGGGACAAATCGGCATGGTTTAAAAATAATTGGATTATTAATCTGCTTCCCCATGTGGAGGAAGTGAGCAGGTTCACGAATGCTTCATGGAAAGAATCATTTATTGACGGTGTACTTGACTCGGCGGTCGATAAGCGGCCTCCGGCAAAACTGTATGGAATGCCAATTCAGTTGACCACTGTAAACTTGTACTATAATAAAGATATTTTCGCTAAGATCGGAGTAACCGAGCCGCCCAAGACGATAACGGAGCTGCTTGCAGTTGCGCAGAAGGCGAAAGACGCCGGTTATATCGGATTTAGTATCCAGAACTCGATGGACTGGAACATAGGCTGGCTTGCAACCGATCTTTGGGGTTACTTGTGGAAGCCGAMGTTAGATCAGCTTGATGTCATCATCAAAGATGGCGATGTCACAACCGACGAGTGGGCGCTTGCAGTGAAAAAGGGAATGATTGATGAGAATTCACCAGAGTTGAAGGAATACGCGCGAGTAATTAAAGATTTAACTCCGTATTACAATGAAGGCTTCAACACGGCAAGTTGGGAATTCGAAGCATTGTTTAATGAAGGTAAGTCAGCTATGACCTTAAACGGCAGCTGGTATCCGAACCAGCATTTGCAGAATAAACTTGCAGTTAATTATGGTATTGCGCCGATTCCTTACCTAGACAAGTCATACTCTGAACTAGGGCAGGATCAACGCTTCAATTACATGATTGGTGGAGAAGCATACGTAGCGATTACTTCGAAAGCGGAGAAGGACGGCAAGCTTCAGGCAGCTCTTGATTGGCTGCGCTTCTGGACGGACCCGAACGGAGGGGCGAAGATTATGGCGGAAGAATTATTCCTGATTCCTGTCGTCAAAGACGTTCAGGCGCCAGAGCAAGTACAGCCGATCATCGATACGTTTGGCAGCCAGAAGCAGGTAACATACACCGCCTTCAAATTCGAGCCAGAGCAAACCGACATTTGGTATAAATCCCAGCAGCAGTATTTGGATGGCAAACTGACGGCTGATCAATTCATTGGTGGTTTTGTTAAATCACTTGATAAATATGCGGATGCCGCGATCAAACTCCATCCAGAATGGAAAGTAGAAGACCATTTGAAATAATAGCATCGCAAAGAGGATAGAGCGTTTCGCTCTATCCTTCCTTATTAACTCATTTATGATGAATTGGAAGTGAAAGCAATGAAATCGATGAAAGCAATGAAATCAAAAGTAGCTTACCTTTGTTTGCTGCCAACTTTCTTATTCGTTGGTGTCTTTCTTGTGTATCCGACATTTGAAGCAATCCGCATCTCTTTTCTCGATTGGAATATGCGGGATTATTACAATCCAACCTTTGTTGGATTGGCGAACTATCGAGAGATTTTTAACAGTGAGGTGTTTATTAACTCCTTTAAAGTATTATTGATCTTTCTTGTGTGGGCGCTTGTCGTGCTGCAAGGGATTTCCGTACTCGCAGGCTACTTGATTTATTTGCTCGGAGCAAGTCGATTTGCTCAATTTATCAAGGTAGCATTTATCATTCCAATGGTTATTCCAGGTATGGTCATTACTATGTTCTGGCTCTTTTTCTACGAACCGAATAACGGCATGCTGAACGTTCTTCTTCGCACGTTAGATCTGGATGGCTGGCAGAAGGTGTGGCTGGGCGAAAGCCAGTTCACAGCAATCGGCTCGCTGCTGATGAAGGGATTCCCTTGGATCAGCGGTATCGGGTTCCTGATCTATTTGGCGGGATTTCAGTCACTTGACGAATCGGTACGTGAATCGGCCCGTATAGACGGGGCGAGCGGATGGACAATATTTTGGAGTATCGATCTGCCTCTCATTATTCCACAACTAAAGCTGACAACGATTCTTGTCCTGATTGGCGGTATTCAGCAATACGGTGATCAATATATTATAACCAAAGGTGGCCCTGGGTTCGATACGACGGTGCCAGGATTATACTTGTTTAACAACGCATTTAATTATGGAAAACTCGGTGTAGGATCGGCTGCTGGTGTAACCTTATTCCTGATCATCGTGCTGTTTACTGTTCTGAATCTACGCTTCATGAAGCCGAGGACCTAGGAGGTAACACAATGAAAGTGGTTAAATCTTCGCGTTTCTTCATTATTGTCCTGTTATTATTTTTTGCATTCTGCACCTTATTCCCGCTTTATTTCATGCTCATCTCTTCCGTAAAGACTAATGCTGAGCTGCAAAGCAATTTTTTTGGGTTTCCGATCGAGCCTCAATTCGAGTATTACAGCAGTGCACTTGGTAAAATCAAAGGATACATGATGAACTCCTCGATTATTTCGGGGCTTAGTGCGGTCGGAGTACTCGTCATTTCTTCATTGTCGGCCTACACCTTTGCTCGGTTCGAATTCAGAGGGAAAAATGCACTTTTTTTCACGTTGCTTATTTTTCTTATGKTTCCCGGCGTGCTGACACTCATCCCCCAATTCGTGCTAGTAAAAAACCTTGGTTTGATCAATACGCCATGGGCGGCCATCCTGCCTTTTATTGCCGGTGGGCAACTGGTGACGATATTCGTATTGCGAACGTTTTTTGAGGGTATCCCAAAGGAACTGTTCGAAAGCATCAAAATCGACGGAGGAAGCGAATTTMGATGTTTTATTAACCTTGTAATTCCATTTTCGCTTCCAATCATTCTTTCCATGGGACTTGTCACTGTACTTAACACTTGGAATGAGTTTTTCTGGCCACTGCTTGTGCTGCCGGATCAACAGAAAATGACGCTCACCGTTGGACTGTACAGATTCATGGATCAACAGCAAATTTTGTACGGACAAGTATTTTCGGCGATGACGCTGGCATCCGTCCCGTTGATGATTTTATTCAGCTTTACGATGAAGTTTTTCGTACAAGGTCTTACTTCCGGGGCGATCAAGGCATGATACCCCGGAAATAGATCAGACATGGGTGTTGCAATTAGAGAGAGTTGACGGTGTCGAAGCGCTGACAGAGTATCACACAATAAAGAGATGGCGGTGACATCAGTGGAACAGGGAGAAACCATACAGTTAATTACTCGTACTGAATCGAATTTATGTGTATCGACTCCATTCTATGAAGCATCATTTGAACTTGATAAGGGACAATGGAGTCTTAGTATGAAAATAGAATCGACTGATTTCGCTAACCCTGAACGGAAGAAGGCAGCCAGGCCACTAGCTCGTATTCCAATCCATTCCTGTGTTCATACACTGAATGGTTCGGATTTAACCAACAACCGACAAGTTGAGTGGGTCGGAATGGAGCAATCAGAGCATATACTTGAGCTTGTGTTTGAAACAACGGATAACCTAATGTGGGATCACAAAAGATACGAATTTGTTTTTACTATTGACAGTGTTACGTATTACGTTGAAGTAGCCGCTGAGGGCAGGCGCATTGATGATATTTATTACTTTGCAACCGATTGGGCGGCTGAATCTGTAAACGGCAAAGTGAAATTTGTTCAAGAATGGATGGGAGCACAGGCCGGATTTGAGCGCTATTATGCTCCGCGCTTTGATTGGGCAGCGGGAATCGTTTATCGGCAGCCAGAACAACCTGATTCGCTTGGTTGCCAGCAATGGCTCAGCCCTCCTCCTTTTTGCTATGCATTCGAGCAACACGAGCAATGGATTAGCTGCGGCGTAGTAGCCGATTCTGGCCAATTCAATTTTCTCAGCTTTGATTATGTCGTATCACCCAAGGGAAGCTTCTCTCTCAAGCTGGATTTTGAAGGACATACCTTGGTGAGGACGAAAGGGTTCCGTTCACCGGGTATCCGGTTTGGATTTAATAAAGCATTGAGTGAGAACATGGCTGTACAAAGTTATATTCAAGCTTTGCGCATCCGACATAATGTGGATCAAGTCGAGGAGCAGGCTGTTGCTTCGAACATTCCGGCATGGTGGAATGAGCCGATATTTTGCGGGTGGGGGCAGCAGCGATTTGACTATCGTCRCGATCATGATGGTACAGAAAACGGGAATTTTCTGAATGTAGGAGAGTATTGTACAGAGAATAAATACCGCTCTTATACTGCCTTTATGCAGGAAAAAGGCATCAATCCGGGTACAATTATTATTGACTACAAATGGGCGAAGCAAGATGCTTTAGCTGATCCAGATCCTCTAAAATGGTCCAACATGCGTGCCTTCATTGATGAACAGCATGCACTGGGGCGCAAAGTACTTTTGTGGTACTCACCTTTATTAGCCGAAGGCCTACCAGTAGAGGCGTGTATGACACTGCAAGGTAAAGTCGTTGCAGCAGATCCTACTTCTCAGCGTTACATGGAAGTGATGACAGAGCAAATCCGAAAGATGTTTAGTGATGAAGAGGGATGCTTGAATGCGGATGGATTGAAAATCGATTTTACACAGAATATTCCTTCCGAGCGAGGGCAGTACCGAAATTATTTGTCGACGAGTTTGGCACTACTCAATGAATCGAATCCGGAGTATATTTTTCCAAAGCTTGGTGACGCTCGAAGCGAGCTCATTCAAACATGCGGAGGCTTATGGGGTGTTGAACTGCTTAGGGCCTATCTTCACGTGCTCTATACAAACATGAAGGCTGTAAAGCCAGACGCCATGCTAATGGCGCATACTGCCAATCCTTACTTCGCAGAGGTTGTAGATGTGCTAAGACTAAACGATCTTGACGGAACCTCACCGGATGTACTTGGAATAATGGGAAACCGCGMTGTAATAGCGAAGATGTGCAATCCGGATTGGCTTATCGATACCGACAACGATCTTATGGTTGATAAGGCGATGTGGCGAAGTTATATATCGCTTCAAGCCCAGATTGGCATACCAGACACGTACTATTTGTGGGGAATTGCAACTTCCGATGAACAGCTTAACGAAGGTGATTATGCACACATACGTAAGGTATGGGAAGATTATCGAAAACACCTGTAAATGTAGTTATCATAAATTGGGATCTAGGTTGAAGTTTCCCTAGATAAAGCAGAATTACGGTTTTTTATTTCCCTTTAAATCGTGCTGAAAACTCCTTGCTAATGCGCTGGAGGCATTGATTTCGAATATTTTCGGTTTACTGGATGGGGTTGTGAACGCTTTGGCGTTTCGTAATCCCACCTTCTCCTCTAGGCCCACACAGATCTCTTTTCTCATGCCGTCTTTTTCAGCTGAGTCGGCTCCCCACGTAAGAATCCGGCTGCTAGCGAGAATTGTCCGCTACGTCATAAATACTCATTTATAGAAACAAACCCGTTCGGCATTCCAATACAAACCGAAGCTATGGCGACTCGCTTTAAAGTTCATCCAAGGAAGGAGTTCCCTCGAAAGTTACATCGAAAGATCTCGTAGTTCTGTGGATAGGCTTCAAAATTCGGGACGAGGTGAAACGTGATAATGAGCTTATTTTGCTATGTTTGACTTTTGTTTGTTTTTTGTTTGATTAAAGCTTGAAACGAACCGAGTATTTTCTTTATAATGATAATAATAACTATCTAACGCACTATTCTTGATATCGTGCAGGAACTGGAGGCCGACTATGTCGACCGGATTAAATGATCGTCAAAAACAGATTATTAATAAATTACGTAAAGATGGAGAAGTGAAGATTGTTGAATTAAAGGATTTCTTCTCAGTTACGGATATGACGTTAAGAAGAGATCTAGAGAAACTCGAACAAATCGGTTTGTTGAAGCGAACTTACGGTGGTGCCATTATGTCCACCAAGGAGGTTGCTCTTCCTGAACGTTCGATAGTTAATATGTACGAAAAAGAACAGATAGGTCAAGCAGCTGCCCGACTTATTGCTCCGGGAGAATCTGTATTTATTGACAGTGGATCAACAACCTTGCAAATTGTACGTTTTCTTCCTGATCAAGCCCCTATTACAGTGGTCACCAATGCGATTCATGTGGCAACTGAACTGGCTGAAAAGAATATTCCAAGCGTAGTCATTGGCGGGGTATTGGTAAATACGACAAACGCTATGGCAGGTACAGCAGCGATTGAATCTATCTCCAAAATGGCTTTCGATAAAGTTTTCCTAGGTACGACAGGTTTGAGTTTTCTACATGGGTTCAGTAATTCGAATATGCTTGAGGCAGAAATCAAACGGGTATCCATTCAGAGGGCAAAAGAATCGTACATTGTTATGGACCATACCAAATTTGGTCAGAGCGCATTGTTTTCCTTTTCAAGTCTTGAGGACATTACTGCCATTATTACGGATCAGAAACCAGAAGAGGAGTGGGAGACAGCGTTACAAGTCGCGGAAACCAGAGTGATTATTCCATGACATTGATTATCTGGACAATTAAGAAAWAAGCTGGCGCRTGTACTTAAACTGTGTCAGCTTTTTTATTCATCTCCGAACTTTTCAACTCCGCAAGCACGATCAATTATTCTTCATATGCTCTTCCTATTAAGCCAAGAAAAAAAAGCACCCCCTATCATTCATCGAATTTAACTACTATTGTTTTCGATCAGAGGATAAGGGGGGATTAGGAATGCAGCTTAGTATGGATGCTATAAATATTCAATCAATACATGGAAGCAATAGCTCTGGAAAGTGCTTTGTACTTCTCATAGCGTTCAGCATAGAGGGATTGATTCGGTTGATTCGGATAAAACATACGAACTGGCTTGACTAGCACATTAACGGCTTCTTCATAAGAGCTGTATACGCCGGACGCACAGCCCGCTAATATAATATTGCCTAGTGTTCCAGCTTCACCTACATCTAATTTCTCAATAGGGCAATTCATAATATCTGCTTTGATCTGAAGCCAAAGATCAGATTTGGCACCGCCACCAACTGCCCGCAGGGAATGTATAGGAATACCTGCTTCTTCAAGGCACTCTAGGTTGTATCGCATCTCATAGGTAACCCCTTCCATAAGCGCGCGATACAAATGGGTCGAATCGGTATCGAATGTGAAGCCATGTATCGTTCCTTTTGCTTCGGGATTCATATAAGGCGTACCGGAGCCTGCGAAATGAGGAATAACAAGTAAATCGGTAGGCTCGGATGCAGCGCTTGAGCTCAAGTAATCATACACGGAAACACCTAATTTGCGAGCTTCTGCTTCAGCGGTTTGTCCGAACTTATCTCTATACCAGCGAATGAGTGATCCGCCCGTGAAATTAAACGCATACGTCAAGTAAAGCCCTTCGATAACGTGAGGAGCGCAATTAAATTGATGCTTCAGCATCTTTGATCCTAAGATCGGAGATCGATAGGCCGGTGTAATGCACTCGACTGTTCCAATACCGTCTACAGCTTGGTTATCTGAGAGTATACCTGCTCCAAGAGCAGCGCAAGCCTGATCATGACCGCCTGCAATGACAAGCGTAGTGGATTGTAAGCCAAGAGTTTGCCATATGTCTCTACGCACTTCGCCAATCCGTTGTCCAGATTGGATGAGATCTGGAAACTTCTCCATCTCAATCTCCGCAGCTTCGAACATAATAGGATCCCATGCTTTCCTTGAGACGTTCAAGCCCATGGTGCGTGAAGCAAGGGTGTAGTCGGTTACACAAATTCCAGTTAGCACGAATGCAATGTAGTCTCCGAACATCATAAACTTCCATACCCGCTCATAGATTTCCGGTTGGTATTGCTTGATCCACATTACTTTGGGCAGTGAAAACATAGGGTGTAACGGCACTCCGGTAATTTCCATCGTCCGTTCCTTGCCAATTCTTTGCTCAAGGATCGCAGCTTGTTCCAAGCCTCTTGGATCCATATACAATATGGCATTTCCGAGTACATTGCCGTCTTGGTCTACCGGAACGACGGTCTCGCCCAGAGAGGAAATGCTGAGTGCATGAACGTTGACGCCTGGAACCGCCAATATAACGTCAGCGATAACTCGTCGTACTGATTCCCACACGCGTTGTGGATTCAACTCAAAAGCTCCTGGTTTGGGTTGTTCTAGAGGATATTCCATATAGGCTGATGAGAGAAGTGATCCTCCTTCATCAAAGAGCGAAGCCTTGCATCCTGTTGTTCCAACATCGAGTCCCATTAATGACAACTTTGATCCCTCCAATTTTGAATATATGTTCATTATAAACAATTCTACTCGAATTGTAATTAAATTATTGATTTTTTTATCGTTAGAATCTATAATTATGTTCACATCGAACATTTTGGTATGGGATGAGTTAATTGAAAGGGGGAATCCATATGGCAAGAGTTGCAATGAATGAAATGTTGCAAGACGCATCGCTAAGAGGTTATGCCGTACCTTGTTTTAATGCTATCAACCTGGACATGATCCGGGGAATTATTCAAGCAGCCGAAGAAGAACAATCGCCGGTTATTTTGTGTCATGCGGAAATTCACTTTAAGTATACGCCATTAGAGATGATTGCACCCATTATGGTAGAAGCGATGGAACAGGCTACAGTACCTGTCAGTATTCTTTTGGATCATGGGAAAAGTTTCTCTGCTGTCACGAAAGCTATGCACCTCGGCTTCAACGCCATCATGTTCGACGGTTCAGAATATGAGTACGAGGAGAATGTACTTCGAACATCTGAGGTTGTAAAAATCGCTAAAACGCTCGGTGTTTCCGTGGAAGGCGAACTGGGGTACGTTACACGTCCCAAAAGTGGTGGAGCTGAAGGTGAAGATGATGACTCCATCATCGATGATACCTCCCTTTATACGAATCCTGAGCAAGCGCGAGAGTTTGTCGAGCGTACCGGCATCGATGCTCTAGCTGCTGCCTTCGGTACGGTACATGGCGTTTATCTGAAGAAGCCGAAGCTCGATCTGAGCCGCTTGGAGCAGATTCGCAATACCGCAGGAGTTCCGATCGTTATGCATGGAGGGTCTGGGCTTTCAGTTGAAGATTTCAATAACACGATTGATAAAGGCGTGGCCAAGATCAATTACTACACAGGGATGGCGCTAAAAGTTATGGAACAAGCCAAGACTCGGCTCGCTCCACCAGAAGAAAGCACATTTTACCATGAATTTATGATGGATGTCATCCAGGATTTCAAAGAAGATGCACAGCAAATCATGCGCACGTTCCGTAGCAATAATAAAGCATAATTATATATCGATAAAAAGGGAAATTACCCGTAGTGTCCGTAACTGCACGCTTAATCAGACTTGTTGCTTTA
>NZ_JBFUHJ010000052.1:0-26085 GCF_056402455.1 Paenibacillus sp. P4_A7
TAATAATACTCGCCATTGGCATAGGGCAGCTCCATATCACTGTAATCCATGATTCCATTCACACCGTAAATGCTCTGGTATTCCATGACCTCCAGCGCTTCGTAATACGCCTTCGAGATTCCCGTTATTGATATATGCAGGCGACTCAGCGCAATCGTCACCGGAACCCGGTAATTGCTCTCCATAAATTTTAATACTTTGCTTGCAACTTCAGTGAAATCCCGCTTCCATGCAAGCTCCTGTCTCTCTCGAAAATTGACAAGACAAACGATGAAATCGTCTAGCTCCATGACAAATCCTTGATGAGCTTGGATCGCCAACTCTTCTGCCACATTCATTACCGCAAAGCGCACTAACGTAGGCGAGATGTCATTGTAATCTTCAACATTAATGATCATGACAGCAAACTTATCGGATACGAAATCGATTTCATGCAAATTCATCAACTGTTGCAGCGGAATCGCGCTATCCCGGCCTTTGAACAGTTTCTCGAGAAAATGATCGCGCATAGCGCTCTTTTGCCGCCATAATTTGCTTCCCATTTCCTTATTTTCAAGCAATGTGGAATAAATCTCCTGTTTCATAAAATCATATTCATTGAATCTCTTGCTGCCAGCCCTATCTTCGTTTTTCTTTTCTTGGAACATGTCGAGCATTCCACGTACAGGCGAATAGTTACGACGTACGAAAGCATAAGTTAGACCGCAACCCACGAATAGGCATATGAGCAAACTCATCATTGTCGCTTTCTTGATACCTTCCAACTTGTCCCAGAAGATATGCTCAGGCATCATGACTACATACTTCCAATCAGTTGTATATGAACTAATATATGAAATGACCAATTTCTGGTCACCATCCTGCGCTTTCAGAATACCGCTATCGCCGCTTAAATCACTATAAGTTACCGGTAGTGGCCCATCCATTGAACGAGTAGAAGCAAGTACCTGATTGTTATCATCAATAATAGCTGCCACACCGTTGTGCAAATAATCTTCTGCATTATCCACCCAAAACTTCGCCTGATCCAAAAAAATGACGATGTTACCTTGACTCGTCCCGTTCTTCCCTATCGGAATCGAGCGAATAAAGGCCAGATCATTGCCAAGCCTCACAAAATCACCTTGAAAATAGTCGTCCAAATACTTGATCCAAGCACTATATCCTTCGCTGCCTGCCCCATACATATTATGATAAACAGTTTTGCTAGTATTACTTAATTCCGGTGTAACGATCGTATCAATGGCTTTGAAATAGACAAAGTAATCATTCCACCGATTAGATGATTTGAACACCTTTAAGCTTTCGAAAGCTTTGTAGAGTGTAAAATATTTTTCTGACTTCAGCGGCTCCTGAATTGTCAGCAGTTCCTGCACTTGAGGATTTAAGGCGATTTCCACACTTAGTCGATTTGCATCCTCAAGCAGTGTGTCCATATCTTTTTGCACCTTGGATAGTATTAGATTATTTGATCGGTTAACTTCATCGACGATTGTTTGATTAGATTTCACATAAATAAAAACACCTGTCAATACGGGTACAAGCAGAATTGCAATATACGACACTAGCCATGAGAATATGATACTGCTTCGTTTAAAAAACATTTTACGCCCCCTCGCTCGACCCTGCTGCTACAAAGCAATTATAGCTATCCGGTATACTTCTGTCTAACAAAATGATCAAACAGAAAATATCGTATTCTAGCAATCCGTCTGATTTTTACGAATCCGATATCACCAGAGAGAAGCTTGAACAAGCAATGGATTACAAATACGAATAAGGGAATTGAACCTCCGGCCTACGCATACCCCAACACCAATTTTAGTCTCGGTATGACCTTCCCTATGTCCGCATATCTATATAGATATACCATACGAATGGAGGTTATTTGCTTGTCTGAGGATACAATGAAAATAGGCAATGCTACCGATTCTCAAAGAATAGGAAATATGGCTAACACGCTCAAAAAAGGCACAAAGGGGAATATGGCGAACTCGCCCAATATGGCGCAGTTGGGCGCCATGGCGAACTCACCAAACATGGGGCAGATGGGTGGCATGGCAAACTCGCCAAACATGGGGCAGATGGGCGCCATGGCGAACTCGCCAAACATGGCACAGATGGGTGGCATGGCGAACTCGCCAAACATGGGGCAGATGGGTGGCATGGCGAACTCGCCAAACATGGGGCAGATGGGTGGCATGGCGAACTCGCCAAACATGCAACAGATGGGTGGCATGGCGAACTCGCCAAACATGCAACAGATGGGCGGCATGGCGAACTCGCCAAACATGGGGCAGATGGGTGGCATGGCGAACTCGCCAAACATGGCACAGATGGGCGGCATGGCCAATTCTCCGAACATGCAACAGATGGGCGGCATGGCCAATTCTCCGAACATGCAACAGATGGGCGGCATGGCGGGGAACTCAGCCCCTGTTGTATATCAGGCTGATCCGAAGCACACTGAAATGGTAATGGAGGTTAGGGAGCATGTTATGGCCATGTGCGGTGGTCATATGCATAAGCATGTACGCGTACGAACTGTCGATGGACACGTCTATGAAGGCATGATCATGCACATTGACCATTGTATATTGTATTTACAGTGCACAATGCGCGATCCACGCGCTTTTTTCAACCCTTATAATGCCGTACTTCCGCTTGTGCTATATGAGCTGCTTGTCATTACCTTACTTCATTAAAACGGAATGGCCGCTGGCCAAGTTAACAATGCTTCGTTCACTGCAAGCCGTCGCCAAGTGCCTGTACTCCTTTGACAACATCGGTCTATGACTGCGATAGCCGTCATACACATGGAAAGAATGAACTGTCAATGAGAAGAGGTGAGCATGCTTGTGATTGAAAGAACAAATCGGCTTCAAATAGAGCTACCGCCTTCCCCATATGCGGATGCTAATGCAGCCGCCGCCGTTCAAGAGCTGCTCGGCGGAAAATATGGCGAGATGTCGACTTTGAACAACTATATGTACCAATCCTTCAACTTTCGAGAAAAGCAGAAGCTTAAGCCGTTCTATGACCTTGTATCAAGTATAACGGCCGAGGAATTCGGTCATGTAGAGCTTGTTTCGACAGCGATAAATATGGTACTTACAGGCACAACCAATCCGGGAGACCCCAACTCGGCACCACTGAAGGAAGGTGTAAATAAGCGCAACAGTTACTTTTTTATAGCGACAGCACAAACCTCTTTGCCGGGTGATTCCATGGGAAGAGCATGGACTGGAGATAGTGTGTTCAGCAGCGGTAATCTCGTGCTTGATCTTCTGCATAACTTTTTCTTAGAATGCGGTGCTAGAACCCACAAAATGCGTGTGTACGAAATGACAGACMATCCGACAGCAAGAGCAATGATCGGTTATTTGCTTGTGCGGGGCGGTGTCCACATACTTGCCTATGCGAAGGCATTAGAAATTGCGACAGGCGTCGATGTGAAAAAGCTTATTCCGATTCCAAACCTTAGCAACAACCAATTTGAAACGGCGCGCAAATATGAAGCGATGGGCATTGGCAACAAGCTTTATACATTTAGTCCTAACGATTATAAGGATATTGTCCTTATATGGAATGGTCAAAATCCGCAAACCGGCGCTCAGCTTGAAGTCATACAAGGGTCACCTCAAGGGGCACCCATGCCTGACTTAAGTGGATTACCGGAGGAGTTTGCGCCGGGCATCTCACAAGAAGATTTTATAGAAATTGCAAGACGCCTTCAAAAAAATGCAGGCCTATAGCCGAATACAAAGCGATGAAGACCTCCTAAACCGTTCATAGCGGCATGGAGGTCTTCCTCTTCATCTATTCAGACATCCCATGTTATACTAGTTGCAATATTGACTGAACGAAGGTGACTAGTATGCAGTTTCTAGCTATGCTAACCATGCTGATTGACCATATTGGACTTGTATGGTTTCCAGACGACAGCACCTGGAGATTAATCGGAAGACTTGCGCTCCCATTTTACGCTTATGCCTTAGTGCTTGGATATTCCCGTACTCAAAATATGAATCGATACTTGTTACGAGTAGGAAGCATCGCCATCATCTCTCAATTGCCTTATCAATTTGCCATCCACCGGCTAGAGGTGAACACCGTAGGCACCTTATTTATTTGCCTGCTGCTTCTCAGCCTTCTAGATAAATGGAGCGGCAAGCCTGCCGTTCAAATCTTCGCAGTCATCGTTACTGCTATTTCCCTTGAGTCTATTCCAATCAGCTATGGCTCGTACGCCTTACTGCTTGTTCTTATTTATCGATATACAGCGACTCAATGGATGTTACTTTCACATTTCTCCCTGAACTTAGTAAACCTATTTTTGAATGGGGGTTTCATACAGATTGCTAGCCTGTTTTCCACGCTGCTAATCGTGTATGTGCCCGACTTCATGCGAATAGTAGATCGCATACGTATTCCACGTATTGTCTGGCGCAGCTTTTATCCACTTCATCTTGCACTTATAGCAGTCATTTATGCGATAACAACAAACAGGAGCGGCGGGTTCTTATTTCTTGATAAATAAAGGTCGGCCAATCCTCCCTCTCTTCCTTCACTGAAATTAGTCTACTCATCTCTTCATCTTGAAGTCCATTAGACTGATCCGACTGCCCCTCTACCCCACTATGCTACTTTTTTCTCTCATGTCTCCCTACTGCCGATTTGATGTAAAATTGTTTCATTTGCCCTCAATTGTGTTTAAAGTCATGTCATGTTGAGAAATCTAATTACACCTAGATATTAGGAAAGTATGAGCAAAATAAACATTATCCTCATGGCAGTTTCATAAGACGCTAAAAAGTTTGCGTTAAAATGAAAAAAAACGATCGGAGGTGCTTAGGAAATGATGAAAATCATTACCTTCAAAAGTCGATCCGTCCCTGTCTATTATCCTATCGAACAAGTTACATCTGTAGAACTGCTTCAGCATAAATTGTTCGAAATGGAGATGGACTTTGACTTTAGAAAAAAGTGGAGACGCATTAAATCAGTTGAAATGGTTCGCGATGTAGCCATTTTCCAATATAATGATGGTACAAAACTCTACTTGGAAGTCAGCTAGACTAACCCACAAATGAATGACAGAAGCCGTCCAATGCGGCACTGCTAACGATAAACCGTGAGTGATAAACAATAATAGGGTCAGTTCCTAAAGGGGGATAATTACCTCAAGGAACTGACCCTTTGCTCGAAGTAGATGGTCAACAAACTGAAGGTGTATAGCATAGATTTAGCGTGCTTGCCCGGCTTGTAGCTGGGTACTTGGTAATGACTACAGCTCAGGAATTACCGCGATATCCTTTGGTTTGGTCGCTGTAAGCATCCAGTTCCAAGCTTACAGCGACTTTTCTGGACAGCTCAAGAGCTGTAAGCTTGATTTTCAGGCTTACAGCTTCTTTTTTGGTCATTTTGAGGGCTGTAAGCTCCGATTTAAGGCTTACAGACCGATATTTTCCGGGATTCCCCTTACTTTGGCCGCTGTAAGCATGATTTTCTGCCTTACAGCTACGTTTTCGGTCCATTTGAGGGCTGTAAGCTCAATTTTGGTGCTTAAGCTCCTATTCGCTGAGATTCTCCTTGGTGTTTCGGAGCTTTAGCTCCGTATGGCCGGGATTTACCTTGGCTTTGCTGCTGCAGCAGCAGAGGCCTGTTTGATTATGCGAATGGGTGCTTATGCCTGAAAAGCGTCCTTCAGCTCTACAGTTTCTGTACAGTTGCTGTACTGTTACCTTACAGCTACTACTTATCCGATGCGTTATCAACGTATCATAGATCACAGTCCCACTCCCTCAGCAAGTTATATTGCTCCTCATTCACTACGCCTTAAACAACAAAAAAAAAGAACCATTCCGAATGACGGAACCGTTCTTTTCTAATTATCTATTCCAGTTACTTTGAAACTTACCACTTACCCCTGATTAGTGACGGAAGTTTGAGCCATATATTTGTATCCAAAACCCCAAACGGTACGGATTAACTGCGGCTCCTTCGGGTTCTGTTCAATTTTTTTACGCAGATTCACGATATGTACGTCGATGGCACGATCCGTTACAAACGAATCAAAGCCCCGAATAGCATTAATAAGTTCTTCTCTGCTGAATACTTTCCCGGGGTAAGCGAGGAATAGCTTCATTAGCTCATACTCCGAAAAGGTGGTTTCGACAAACTGACCGCGCACAAGCAATAATCGTCTCTCAAAATCAAGCTGTATAGGTTCGACTTCTTCTTTCTCTTCAACCGTCACAGCTATTTCTCGGTACATCTCTGCTTGCGTCGTACTTGAACGTCGAATGAGAGCTTCTACTCTAGCTGTCATTTCATGCATGCTGAACGGTTTGCACATATAGTCATCTGCTCCAGCTTTCAAGGCTTGAACACGCTCAGACACTTCACTCTTCATCGATAAAATCATAATAGGCGTGTTCGAACGCTTTCTTATGAGCGTACAAACCTCCATACCATCCAAATCAGGAAGCATCAGATCCAGCAGCACAATATCTGGCACAAAATCTGCAACAAGCTTCAGTCCTTCATCCGCCCGGTACGCCTGCATGACTGAGTAGCCCTCTTCTGATAAATACATAGACAGCATATCACTCATCATAACATCATCTTCAATAACTAAAACTTTATACATCAGCGTCACCCTTTATCAGGATTGAAGATTACTGTCAAAAAAATTATGTATCTCTACTATACAATACCTATTAGCACGGAACAATCAGTTGTTAGAAAAATGTTAGGTTTTTTTGTCGAACGCTGTATGAAACTCTTGAAGCCCTTTCAGGAGCTTCTCCAATTCCTTTTCCAATCGATTAATAGATGCTTGGAGCTCAAGCGGGTTCAACTCTTCTTGTCTTATTCGAAGATCAACATCAGATGTAGCATCTGCCAGATCGTAAGCTGACAAGTATCCTGCTGCCCCCCTTAACGTATGAACCATTCGCGTAACAGTTATCATCTCGCCATGCTTCACTAACATACGTAATTGATCAATAAATGTCTCATAATCCTGTCTAAATTGCTCCATCATATGAATCAGAATCGGAAGCTTCCCGTTAACTCGGGCGATTGCAGCATCTACATCCATTCCTACTATTTGCGGTAAGAATCCTATGTTGTTTTCGACTGAAAGCATGCGATCCGCGTTTATCGATACACTAGGCTCACTACTTGCATCCGCTTCAAGCAACCCAGCCTTCTTAAGCCAGTATGAAATAACGCCATGCAGACGTTCCCCATCGATTGGCTTCGTCACAACATCATTCATACCGAGCTTCAAATACTGCTCATGATCATGACGAAGTATGTTTGCGGTCACCGCGATAATTGGAATCTTGTCATATTGAGACTGGCTGCGAATAATCTGTACCGCTTCCGCTCCGTCCATAATCGGCATATGAATGTCCATTAAGATGAGATCCCATTGCTCGACCACCAGCTTATCAAGCGCTTCTTGACCATTTTCCGCTAAGCCAACCTCGTATCCGCGTTCTTTCAGTATTTCTATCGCAACCAGCTGATTAATCTTATTATCCTCTGCTAACAAAATACGAGTGTGATTGCTTTCACGTATATCTTCAATAGAAGCTGCCGCCGCCACACTCTCTTGCCAATTTCCATCCATTGTCGCCATCTCAAAGGCTCCGCACAACACTTTGATCATCCCGCTCCTCATCACTGGTTTAATGAGTAAGCTTAGCGGCCGCTGCTCTACTGACAGCTGCAGCATTTCATCCCGGCCATAAGAGGTGGTCATCGCAATCGTCTTCACACCCGCTGCCTTAGCCTCTTTGTGAAAATCCAACCAGGTTTCCGTTCCATACATATCAGGCATTTCCATATCCAGCAGGATAAGCTTAGGAATGGCGCCCGCTCCAATTCTGCGAAGGCGCTCCTTTGCTATTTTCCAAGAATCGAACGTCAAGGGAGTTAGACCGTATGCTTCAATCATTGCACTCCAATGCGCCCGCATAGCCTCATCGTCCTCCACAATCCAAACCGGCTGCTCCCTCATATCCTCTCTAACCATCAAATGCTGCTCCTGCCTGCTTGCTTCTGCTTCAAAATCCAGCTGAAAATAAAACTGACTGCCTACCTTCGCTGTACTTTCCACTTTAAGCTTGCCACCCATTATTTCTACAAGAGCTTTGGAAATAACGAGTCCGAGACCTGTTCCTCCAAATTTACGAGTTGTTGAACCATCTGCTTGCATGAATGGCTTAAATAGCTTATCCACTTGTTCCTGCGTCATCCCAATTCCTGTATCCGAAATACAGAAGCAAATCGTAACCTTGTTGTCCCGCTCCTTGGTTATATCTAGCCTTAGCCGTACTATGCCTCTATTCGTAAATTTAATAGCGTTCATACACAAGTTAAGCAGCACCTGCTCAAGTCGCATCGCATCCCCAATAATGGTCTGAGGCAAGTACTCAGGCATATCAACCATAAATTCGAATTGCTCCTTGCCGCCCATAAATACACTTAGTTGATCCGTGATTCGGTGCAGCAGATCATCGAGCTTGAACGGCAGACGTTCCATATCAATTTTACCGGCTTCAATTTTAGAGAAATCTAGAACATCATTAATAATGTGGAGAAGCGATTCGGAAGATGTGTTCATCTTGTCCATATAATCCTTCTGCGACGCAGATAAGCCTGTTTTGCGCATGAGCTGAGTGAGTCCAATTATACCGTTGAGCGGTGTCCTAATCTCATGGCTCATACGAGCCAGAAAGCTGCTCTTGGCACGATTGGCCTCCTCCGCTTCTAACGTCGCGCGGACAAGCTCCTCCTGCACCGTTTTCTGCTCCATAATATCACGCGCGATGCAAGAGAAGAACAGCTCCCCCGTTCGTTCATTCTGATGAGCAACGACGACCATGGAGACATGCAGCGACTCGCCGTCACTTTTCATCAGCTGTGTTTCACTCTCCCAGAAGCCATGCTCTCTTGCTAGATCAGCGCCCCTCACAARCTCGGCATACATTTGAGGCTGCATATATTGTTCCACCGTATGATGGCCGTTTTCAATAGACAGCATCTCTTTTCCAGCGCGATTCACGTAGATAACCTTGCCGCGGGCGTCTACAGACGCGATTAAATCCTTGGCGGATTCCACAATATCAAGCAATCGGTTACGCGCCTTCTCGACGTGCTTTCTATCTGATATATCTAGAACCATACCCACTACTCCAGAAAATCGGCCATTGCGGTCACGCAAGCCATTTGAGCTGTGTAGTGTTGGAATTCGAGTACCATCCTTATGTATAAATGTCCACTCTCGTTCATACGAGAAGCTCTCATGGCGGAGCTCCTTGAATACCTCAAGACCAGGTTGTACGGTCCGTCCCAGCTTAACAGACAACTGCTCAGCCTCTTCACGAATCTCCTCCAAATCCATGAACAGCAGCGGTGTAGCGTGCCCTGACACTTCCTCCGTTGTATATCCAAGCAGTTCTTCTGCCGTTTTATTTAAATAGGTAACTTTATATTGATCATCCAATACAATGAATGCATATTGATTCTGATTAATAATGGCCTCAAGCCGGTCGAACATTTCCTGCAAATGCAGCATCATCCCGTTCACAGAATGGGCCAGCTGTCCAATTTCATCATTCGGCTCAACCGCTAGATGCTCTGCTTCAAATCGGCCGTCCGCAGCTTGTTCCGTTACTCCTAAAATGCGCTTTAACCTCACAATAATGCTCTCAAAATACAAGTAGAAGAAAATAACGATAATAACCTCTGACAGAGCAATCGTTATAAATATACGCCAAAAAATCGGTGCGAGCATTTCTTCCACTTTAGAGATTGGCTCCTGCAGAGCGAATCGCCAAGGTGTACCGTTCACTTTCGTATGAAATAAAGCATATTGCTTATTCTTTATCTCTAATTTCACCATACCATCTAAGGTCCCGAGCAGATTGTCAGCTACGGGAAGCAAGCTGGAATCCTTGTCGAACAATGAGGAGTTAGCCTTTATTTTAGTATCAACGGTGTAAAGAATTTCGCCGGCATCATTATACAAGCTCATTGGACCCTCTTCATCTGTCGGCTTGAAATAAGAATGCAGAGAGGAGAAAAGAATAGATGCATAAACAAGCCCTTTAACTTCAGACGTTTCCTCATATACGGGAACCACAATAAATATTTGCGAGGTATTAGCAAAAGTCGGTGTATACGGATCGGTTATAACGACTTCACCTTGAATAGCCTTTGCAAAGAATGGTTCGTTTGACATATCTCTTTGCCTGCCATCTGTTCTTATGCCCATGCCGTTCACACTAATATATCCAATCGTGTAATAATTAAAGCCAGTGCGCACAAGCTCCTTACCAAAATAGTCCAAGCGCTCCTTATCCGTCCCAAACCGAACCTCTTCCGTTCGGCTCATAACAAGAACTTCAGCTTTGCGAATCGCCATCTCAGAAGCCAGTATATTGGCACGCATGCTTTGCTTGCTGCTTTTCTTCTCAATCTCCGCTTGAAGTATCGATTGCTTCACTGCTGAATAATTGCCCACTCCGGCAATAAGGAGCGGAATTAATGATATGAGAACCATCAGCATCAAGCCTTTTGTCCTAAGCGACATTTTGTTCAAAAAAGCTTTCCCCTTCCAGCCCATGTTGTTCACATAAGTAGAATAATGAGACTATTATACCTTTTTCTAACTGTATGGAGAAGAAAAACGCTAGAGCAGCCACAATGAAGCGGACATTACTCTAGCGTTCCTTCACTATCTATTCAGCAGACAAAATGGTTTCAATGCGTTCTAGCTCTTCGGCGTCAAAATCTAGACGGCTCAGCGTTGCCACATTATCATCAATTTGTTCTACTCTGCTTGCTCCTATTAATGCAGTCGTTACTTTCCCTCCACGCAATACCCAAGCGAGTGCCATTTGGGCCAGCGATTGTCCACGCTCCTGAGCGAGCTCATTAAGCAGCTTCACTTTAGTCAGCTTGCTGTCCGTAATTTGATCGGTTTTCAAAAATACACTTGGGCCAGCTGCGCGTGAATCAGAAGGCACACCATTCAAATAGCGATTCGTGAGCATCCCGCCAGCAAGCGGAGAGAATACGATCGAACCGATTCCTTCCTCTTCTAATACATCCTGCAGTCCATCCTCGATCCAGCGGTTAAACATCGAATAAGAAGGCTGATGGATAAGGCACGGAGTACCGAGATCCTTTAAAATAGCAGAAGCGCGAGCTGTTTGCTCTGCACTATAATTAGAAATACCTACATAAAGCGCTTTGCCCTGTCGAACAACATGATCAAGCGCTGCCATCGTTTCTTCAAGCGGTGTTTCTGGATCTGGACGGTGTGAGTAGAAAATATCTACATATTCCAAATTCATGCGCTTCAAGCTTTGGTCCAAGCTGGAAATCATATATTTCCTAGAACCCCACTCACCATAGGGACCTTCCCACATGTTATAGCCGGCTTTCGTGGAAATAATCAGCTCATCGCGATAAGCGGAAAAGTCTTGCTTCAAAATTTGACCGAATGTTTCTTCTGCTGAACCTGGAGGAGGTCCATAGTTGTTTGCCAAGTCAAAATGAGTAATACCGAGATCAAAAGCACGGCGAACCATTGCTCGACCATTCTCAAGGCGATCAACGCCCCCGAAATTATGCCACAAGCCTAGAGAGATGGCTGGAAGCTTCAAGCCGCTTCGTCCTACGCGATTATACTTCATACCTTCATATCGATTGTTAGCTGCAGAATATGTCAATGTGATCATCCTCCAATTAGGTTTTGTTATAGCTTCACAGCTTTATGCTTCAGCTTCAAATACGGACTGTTCTTGAYGGTCTCTTCGAAAAAATCAAGCTGCTCGCTAACAAGCTTGATCCATGCCTGCACACATAGCGGATCAAAATGCGTCCCGCTCTCCCTCACGATAATCTCCATAGCTGCCTCATGTGACATAGCTTGACGATAGGATCGAGATGAGGTGAGCGCATCATACACATCAGCGACCGCGGTAACACGCGCAAGAAGCGGTATCTGCTCGCCAGCTAATTGATCCGGATATCCGCTGCCGTCCCATTTCTCATGATGTGAGCGAATGATGGAAAGCTCCTCCGGCATAAAACCTAACCTTTTGCATAATTCATGCCCCGAGACAGGATGTACTTCGATTATCTTGCGTTCCTCTAAAGTCAGTTTTCCCGGCTTATTTAATATTTCATCCGGAATACGCAGCTTGCCCACATCATGGACGAGTCCTCCTTGCGCAATAGCGCGCAATTCATTAGTTGATAAACTAAGCTCTTCACCCAGCTTCAAAGCATACAGGGCAACACGGTAATTGTGGCCAGCGGTATAAGAATCCCGGGCTTCTGTAGTCATGATCAGCTCTCTAACGCTGGTAGACATATGTCTATTAATCCAATCTCGCGGATTAGCTCGGAACAGCAGTTTAACCGATGAACTGATCGAACCCGAGCTGACATATTGTTTGATTATACCTGCTGCCATGATTATAACAGATGCAAGCAGCAGATAATGATAAAGCCACCAGCTAATCATCCACGATTTTCCCGTTACGATAATGAGCTGAGCTAAAATCATCCATCCCGAGCTGTATACCACGGCAAGCTGCAATGGAAAACGTGACGATAAATACGTCTGCAAATAACGATACATCGTCGACAAATTCATCCCCACAATAAAGAAAGTTATAATCAACATGATTGGCTTTTCCTTAAAATGAATGAAATTTGTCAGACTTGGGTATGACCATAATATCATACAKCAAGCAAGCAGAAACAGTACCCAGACGGGGAGGAGCATACGCTGCCGCTTAGCAAACCATTTCATTAGCGAATGGTCTACTGAAACGGATGAAAGCCACAACCAAACAACTGCGAGCAAAATACTTAGCTGAGCCGCAGTGCCGCCTATCCCAGAATGATGCATGAGAAAACCGGGGGTTGATAAGCCGTGAAGCACGAATAGGGTCGCTAGCGATACATAGGATAAGGACAGGAAGCTAATTTTTATATTACGCAGCTGAATGCCTACAATGCCCACTGCAATCGAGAGAGCGAGCGCCAGTACAGAAACGAGACTGACGATATAAAAATGTTCATTGGGCGCTTTAAACATTTTATCTAGTGCTGTCGACCTTAGTAGAAAATAGGCTAACGCAGGTACGACCATTGCCGAAGCTAACCCTATGTAAATCCCAGCATTTTTCCGCAAAACTCATTCCTCCTGCATATATTTGTAATTGGTTTAGAGAACATTCTGCTCTCAAGCGGCTTCATATAATGAGCAATATACGTCAAAGATGATAAGGAGCACTACGAGGTTGTCACGGTTTTTGCAGGATAATGTTGGATTATCTGTTTTAATCATCATATCATCTCTTCTGCTTCCTTTAAACATCAAATTAATAGGTATTCAAGTTGGAGAAAGGTAGGAATAGACTCGAATATTGCAAAAAAAGTGACAAAATTACAACTGAAACCCATATTTTTATTTTAGATTAAGGTTTTTTCATTTCTGATTTGTTATAGTAGTTGAAGAATTGCAAATTGAAGGGAGTTTATCGAATGAATAACAAGGAATCGCAGACCAACCAGGATGCAGAAAAAGAATTGGCTGCGAAAGAGGAACTGAACACACATCAAGACGAGCTATCGACACAAGATGCAGAAATAGAAGCGGAATTGCAGGCAGAAACATCTGACCAATTGCCTGAAGACGCAAATGACGAAATTCGCGAGGCTGCAGCAGCAGGCTCAGTAGTGGTTCCCGCAACAGCACCTAAAGGTGGAGTCGGCAAAGCATGGATTGCCATTTCTGCCATACTAGCGATTGTGCTAGTCATCGTGCTAATCAAGCCTCCATTTGGTGGCAGCAATGAAACCGTGGCAACTGTGAACGGTACTAATATAAGCAAAGACAGGCTGTATGATGCCTTGATTTTGGCAGGCGGCCCAGCTACGCTTGAAAACCTAATTACTGAGGAACTAATTGCACAAGAAGCAAAAGCAGCTAATGTAAACATTACTGATGCTGATGTACAAGCTGAAATCAAAATGATTAAGGAGAGCTTCCCTTCCGAGGAAGTCTTTAATCAAACGATCGCTCAGTACGGTATGACTCTTGATACATTGACTAAGGATACTAAAGTAAACCTGACAATTCGCAAAATTTTAGAGCCTAAGACTGACGTAACAGATGCAGAGATTAAAGAATTCTACGATGCTAACAAAGCATCACTTGGCACTCCTGAAGAAGTACAAGCATCTCATATTCTAGTAGCGACTAAAGAAGAGGCTCAAGCAGTCCTTGACCAATTGAAGCAAGGCGCTGATTTCGCTACACTTGCTAAAGAAAAATCGACCGACCCAGGCTCGAAGGATAAGGGCGGCGATCTAGGATTCTTCACTAAAGGCAAAATGGTTCCTGAATTCGAAGAAGCGGCTTGGGCACTTAAAACAGATGAGTTAAGTGGTATTGTACAATCCGAGCATGGCTTCCACATTATTAAGAAGACAGGCTTTAAAGAAGGTGTAATCCCTACTTTAGAAGAGAAGAAGGATTTCATCCGTACGCAGCTAGTTGCTCAGGAAGCACAAGGTCTTTCTGAAGCTTGGATGACAGAAATTCGTACAAAAGCGAAAATCACTAACAAGCTAGAGAAAAAAGATGCTGCTGAAGACGCAGCTGCACCTGCACCTGCTGCACAATAATTAATCTTATAGAGGGGCAGTATTCCTACGGTCTAATGACCGCTCAGGAATACTGCCCTTTCTAAAACATCCCTTATTAACGGAGGTAGTAAAGTGTCGAACTATGAAGTACGCAATTATCAAGATACATATACCCTATATGAATTAACGGAGAGCAGCACTTCCTCGCGTGTGCTCGTCTGTCCGGAAAGAGGCGGTATCGTTATTGGATGCCAACTGCATGGATTAGAGTTGTTTTATTTGGATAAAGCAACCTTTGAAGATCCTACAGCGAATATTCGCGGTGGGAACCCGATATTATTCCCAATTAGCGGCCAACTCGAAAATTCCAGCTATAAATGGAATGATCAGACGTATACCATGGCGAACCACGGTGTCGCTCGCACAGCCGTTTGGGATGTAGTCAGCACAGAAACAGAAGGCGAAGCGTCGATTACCATTCGTTTGCGCAGTAATGAACAAACGATGCAAGCCTATCCTTTTGCATTCGAGCTGCTGTTCACCTATGCCCTTCAAGATGGACAATTACATACACGTCAGCAATACCGCAACTTAAGCGAGTCCGAGGCGATGCCTTTTTACGCGGGCTTCCATCCTTATTTTGCAATTGATTCGAGCAAGCGTATTGCCTATGAGTCGGATGCTACACGCTATGTGGATTATAACGATAATGTAGAGAAGCCGTTTGACGGAGTGATTGACTTAGAGGGGCTTGTTGAATCCGTATGTTTACTCGATGCACACAAGAATGAGATTGCTTTTCCTGTAGTGGAAGGCACTCGCGTACGATTGACCTACGATGATATTTTCAAATATGTAGTGATCTGGTCGGTGAATGATCGTCCATTCGTATGTGTAGAGCCGTGGATGGCCATGAATAAAGAGCTTAATCGGCAAGAGGAGCTTGTCATGCTGAAAGCAGGCGAGGAGCTACGCGCTAATTTCACGATAAGCTGCGAGCGGTAAGAGACGAGCTAGGAAGCTTATTTTCTCACAAATAAAGACGCCAAGCTGCTATTTTAGCAGCTTGGCGTCTTTGCTTATGAATCATTGGATATGCTATTGCTGATCACACTATTGTGACATACGTTCTATCTATTATTTCTTAATAAGCTGGAAATCATCGTAATGAAAGCCTGGCGCAACTACACATGACACAAGAACCGGCTCATCACCAAGTAATGTAGTCATCTGCCACTCGTTAGCTGGTACCAGCGCCTGCGGTTGGTGACCGGCAAGAATATCTGGGCCTACAATAATTTCTTGTCTATTGTTAGGATTCTCATCCGTTCCACCAAGTGTAAGCATAATCGGACTTCCCGAATGCCACATCCATAGCTCGTCCGAATAAACCTTATGCCAATCTGAAAACTCGCCCGGGTGAAGCATGAAGTAAATAGATGAAGCTGCGAATCTTGGACCTGAATAAGGCGCTCCAAGCACCTCTTGCGGAATTTCGAATGATGCCTTCCAAATCTCTTTGTACCATCCACCCTCAACATGCGGCTTTAAACCAAGCGCCTGCACGAGCGGCGACAACTGCTGCTGCAAAACTGCCATTCATTTCAACCTTCTCTCTTATGCGCATGTTGCAAGCTTACAATATACGACTAATTCTGATAAAAATAAAAAAGAGGAAAACAATCATTCACTCATTTTATAATGCATGATCAATGTCGTCAATGAATGGGGTAACAGCCTGTACCATTACCTTGCGCCGAACTGCGCTTGATGCAAGCGACTATAAATACCGCCTGCAGCTATAAGCTCTTCATGACGGCCCTGTTCACTTATGCCATCCTCTGTTACGACAACGATGCGATCTGCATTCTTGATCGTCGCAAGGCGATGCGCAATAACAAGTGTCGTTCGTCCAACTGATAGCTCAGCCAGAGACTGCTGAATAGCAGCTTCTGTTTCCGTATCAAGCGCCGAGGTCGCTTCATCAAGAATAAGGATCGGAGGGTTTTTCAGAAACATCCGCGCAATCGCAAGCCGCTGCTTCTGTCCACCCGAAAGCTTAACGCCGCGTTCGCCGACAATGGTATCAAGCCCTTTTGGCTGTGATGTAATAAATTCCTCCAGGCGCGCTCTGCGAGCTGCCTGCCAAATATCCTTATCTTCAGCACCGAGTTTACCGTAGGCGATATTCTCACGAATCGTTCCTGTGAACAGAAATACATCCTGCTGTACGATGCCGATCTGCTTGCGCAATGATTCGAGCTTGAGTTTGCGAATATCATAGCCATCAACGGAAATGCTGCCGCCATCGATTTCATAGAAACGCGGCAACAAGCTGCACAGCGTCGTCTTCCCCGCACCGGAAGGCCCAACAAATGCGACTGTCTCGCCTACACGAATCGTTAAATCGATATGCTGAAGCACCTTCGACTCGCCTTCATAACCAAACGTCACATCCCGATAATGGATATCTCCATTTAAGCTATCGATTTGAATGGCATCAGGCGCATCAGCGACATCGGGCTCTGTTTCGAGCAGCTGCACATAACGCTTGAAGCCCGCTATCCCCTTCGGATAACTTTCGATAACAGCATTAATTTTTTCAATCGGTTTAAAGAAAATATTCGTCAACAGTACAAACGTAAGGAACTCACCGTTACTCAGTTGATCGTCAATAACGAACCAAGTCCCGCAGATTAACACAAACAACGATACGAGCCTCATCAGAAAATAAGTGATCGATGAGTTTAAACCGATTATTTTGTAAGAGATAAGCTTCGCTTCACGGAAACGCATGTTGTTCACCTTGAATAGCTTTTTCTCATGCTTCTCGTTCGAAAAAGCTTGAACAACGCGAATACCGCCAACCGTATCTTCCACACGCGCATTAAAATCAGCCATATCAGCGAATAACCGATTAGCTGCCTTCGTCATTTTACCGTTAAACAAGAGCACGAGCCAAATAATAATAGGTACAATAATGAAAGTCATAACCGCTAGCTGAAGGTTAATGGATGCCATAATACCGAAAGCACCTATGAGCGTCATTACAGCAATGAACATATCCTCTGGACCATGATGAGCAACCTCGCCAATCTCGAACAAATCATTCGTCATACGGGAGATCAGATGGCCGGTCTTCGTATTATCAAAAAAACGGAATKACAGCTTCTGTACATGATCGAATAGCTTCTTGCGCATATCTGTTTCTATATTAATACCTAACATATGTCCCCAATAAGTAACCACATAAGACAAAATCGTATTAATAATATACACAACGAGTAAAATAGAACATGCGCCAACAATTAATCCCCAGTTCTCATCAGGCAAGAGGGTATCAATCACATAGCTGACTGCTAAAGGGAAGCTGAGCTCAAGGATCGCCAGAATAACGGCGCAAAAGAAATCGAGCATGAATAGCTTTTTGTAAGGCTTATAATAGCTGATAAATCGTTGAAGCATCTGCCGCTCCTTCTCAGACGTTGTAGGTATGATGTCTGTTTTGATTGATAATCATTTTCATTCAAATGATATACAATCACTTCTAAGCTGTCAATTCTTCCATAAAAATATTACCTTCGGATCTGCTTTCTTTTGGCTCGAAGAACCAGTCCTATTCAGAGAATTTACAACGGAAGCATCTGCACCGCTGCCTGCTTGCCGCTAAGCTGAATGCCCGATTGCTTTTTGCCATTATCGGCCAAATCCTTAACCATTCGTTCTAGAAGCACTTTCGCTTTCGGTCCCTCTTTGCCTTGGATACGTACAACGAGCTGAACCGCATTGCCTGAAGCAAGAAGCTTCACTGCTTGCCGCAGCTTCGTATCGTAGTCATGGTCTTCAATATGAGCAGTCAATCGCAGCTCCTTCACCTTGCTAGGCTGCTCCTTGACTCTTGCGCCACGTTTTTCTTGATCCTGCTGCTGCTTGGCTTGACCTTTACTAACCAGCTTACAAGGAGGCGGGCTGCTCATTAGTGAGGTGCATACCAAATCCACCTTTAGGTCGCGTGCCAGCTTCAAAGCCTCCTCACGTGAAACAACGCCAAGGCTCTCACCTTTTAGGCCTGTCAGCTGCACTTCTGATGCACGTATTTTTTCATTCATTACAATTATAGAGGTCATATCCATGTCTCGCTCCCTTACTTTAAATACGGAAATAGACTAGTCCTTTGTGCGAACCGATAGCTTTTCCAGTCTCTATTATACAATGTTATTAGACGTGCTGCGCTGCTCTATTACGTACCAACCACAGTGCCACCATCCTTCCCAGCATTGCGAGCACCTGCACCGGCATCAGCATTCGCACGCACCGCTTTGCGCAGGCGCTTTTTCCCCATCCAACGGAAGAGCGATAGAACACCACGCGTATACTCATCCAAAATCATACACAAATATATCCCGACCAAGCCCCATCCGAGCCCAATGCCGATATAATAACCAAGGCCCGTTGCAATCAGCCATAGCGAAAATATAGATATCCACATCGTAAAACGAGTATCTCCAACGGCATTAAGAGCATTTCCGAGTGCCATATTAATCATTTTTCCTGGCTGAAGCAATAAATTAAGTCCCAGTAAAGAAACGCCGAGCGTGATAATTTCTGTATTCGTAGTGAACAGTCCTAGAAGCTGCCTGCCAAAAAAGTAGATGAGGAAAGCGTTGACCGTCACAACAGCGAGGCCAATCCCCATGGCGCGAAACGCTAAGCCATAAGCCTCCTTCACTTTGCCCGCGCCGAATAGATGAGCAATTTGAATTTGCAATGCGAGCGCTACGGAATAACCAAGCAAGAAGCAGAACGATTCCAACGTATTCATATATGTACGCGCCGCAAGCTCATTCGGGCCAAGAATCGCGATAAAGCTGAATATACTGAGCTGTGAAAATACCCAGCATGACATGTTCACGCCAAGCGGCCAGCCAATGCGCAAAATTTCTCCAAACAGCTTTCGATGAAAAGCTTTAAAATCTCTAAACCCAATCGATCGCTCAAAAGAATAGAGGAACATAATAAACAGAACAATTGTGGCGAGTAGACGGCATAGCACCGTTGAAATCGCGACGCCCAGCAAGCCCCATTTTGGAAATCCGAACACCCCGAAAATAAAAGCATAGTTGAAAAATACATGCACCACATTCATTCCTACCGCCGTGTACATAGGCCCCTTCGTATTACCTGTATTACGAATGACTGTACTGAGTGCCGACATAAGGGCAATAAGCACCATCCCTCCGCCGACAATAGATATATAGATGTTCGCTAACGGAAGTAAACGCTCTGGCAATTGCAGAAGAGTTGCTATCTCCCCAGGCATAATAATAAGAACGGCACTTAGAGCCAAACCGATCACCGCACTCACACTAACCGCCATAATAGCAATTGTACGGGCATCCTCGCCATTACGTGAGCCTATTTTCTGCGCTATTAGTATACCCGCGCCACTCGCTACGGTTATGAACAAAGTCGTTAATGCCTGAAACAGCTGATTAGAAAAACCAACAACAGCTACCGCATCATCGGATATCCGGCTAACCATTAACGTATCTGCAGCCCCTAACAAAAATTGCAAAAACAATTCAATAAAAATAGGCCAGGCAAGCATCCACAATGTTAACTTTTTCTCTGGTATAGCCATTAAAAACTCCTCCACATCCGATGACTGTTCTTGAATCGTCATATCAAATTATAGATGTTATAATGTTTCAGATGTATCACTTTTACAACTGAAACTATAACGATTCAAACTTCAACGTCAGAAGGAGAATTTATAGCAATGCCCATAATTCATCTGATAGTTCCGCCGCTACCGCATTATATAATTGGAGGCTATACCGAAGCTCCGCCGGGCCGAAAGCATCCAAGTAGACGAAACATTGAAGTATTCGACCTGCTTATTGTCACGAAGGGCTGTCTCTATATAGGGGAAGAAGATCAGCAATACGAGGTTCATGCCAATCATACTCTTTTGCTGCGTCCGGACGCCTACCATTATGCAACACTCGAATGTCAGGAGCAGACCTGCTATTACTGGATTCATTTTCAGACGACGGGTGAGTGGAATGTGTCCCTAGAATCGGTGGCAGCACCGTCAGTAAATGGATCAGAAGAGAAAAGCGTTACTCCAAATATTTACACAACTCAAACTTTCATAAAGCAGCTGCCGCAATTCACTAAGCTGCTCCAGCCATCCAAGATGGAAAGCCTCATTCGCCAGCTCATTCAGTTAAATAAGAATGATCATATGCCAAGCGTTAAATGGAAACAACAGCTTATTTTTCAAGAGGTAATTGAGCATTTATCCGCATCTATGGAGGCACAGGGTCCTTCACCTTCTGCACTATGCGCGGAGCAAGCAGCCTCGTTCCTACGCGAGCACTACAAAGAAGATGTTACAGCGCAAGCGCTTGGTGAGAGCATTAGCTTTCATCCCGTCTATATTGCAAGATGCATGCAAAAGGAATTCGGCTGTGCACCCTTCGACTATCTAATGCGCTTTCGCATTGAACAAGCCAAGCTCCTGCTGCTGCAAACTGATCTTGCCATAGCCCGCATTGCCGAAGAGGTTGGCTTCAATCATGCGGCCTACTTCACCTCCTGCTTTGACAAGTATGAAGGCATCTCTCCGCGTAAATACCGGCAGCGATTTTCGCATGGGTAGACTAAATAAGAAGCATATCGCTCGGTTATGGATGAGTCAGCTTCAAACAAAAAGGTCGTCTCCTTATACGCTATGGCGTATTCGTGAGTCGACCTTTTTGAATTATATCTAGAGTTCGATGAATGAGTACATGGACATGATTAGTTAATGAGTTATTTTACATTCCTGTTGAGTCTCCGCCAAAGCGCCACTACACCTAAAATAAGCAAACAAACCAATACACCCGCACATGCCCCTGTAAAATCAAGCAAAACATCCGTCGCATTTCCCGTGCGTTCATTGCTTCTAAGCTGGTTCAGCTCATCTAGCGCAGGAACTGCCAACGAAATAACAAGCGTCACAGCTATAGCTCTGAACAGCTTCCTCGGATTAAATGAACGTACAAACATAAACAAGATAGAAGCAAAGGTAGTGTATACAAATAGATGCGCACCCTTGCGAAATAGAAATTCAATGAAGTTAAACGGACTATAATGCGAATTCACTACACTGTTGCGATACTTTATCGTCATGTCCGGCAGCCAATGGACAAGCTGTGCATGAGTGAAGTATTTATGTAGTATCGGTTGAATGCTTTGCTGCTCATAGCTTTGAGAGGAAAATACAAATAATAACGTTAACCATCCTATGAGCAAAATGCCCCATAATAAGTTCTGTACCCGTCTACTAGATTGATTCATTTTGACACCTCCAACAAAAACCCCACCTGTCTATCATACTTGAAAAATGTGATGAATCAAAATCTAGGCAACTCAACCTATATATTTCCATCGTACAAACCGATAATTAAAAGAGATATAAATTATAAAAACCATCGAGATGAGGCTCAGATGTGAATAGAAGTACGCTAAACCTACTAATCGTTGAAGACCACAGCTTGCAAGCCGAGCTTCTTCAGGAGCAACTGCTTCGAATGGGTGAGATAAAAGTCGTCGGCATTGCCACTAATACAGTTGAGTATATGAAGGCTATGACCATTAACGAGCACATTAACGGCGTTATGCTAGATGAAGATCTATCTGACAGCATGAGCGGCACAACCGCTTATATGCATTTACAGCTTCGCGGTCGAAATGTGCCTACCGTCCTTATCACCGGTAATGCTCCTCCGGCTCATCTGATTGCCGATCTGAATATAGCTGATGTTATCGATAAGCCTTATACGACAGAGCGACTAGCTATAGCCATTAAGAAGCTGCGCTCAATGAATAACTATAACCAATTCATAGAAGCCGGAGGCAACCTCGTACCGGTTATCAGCGACAAGATAAACCATCTCCTTCCTGCGGATATTCTGTTTATTGAATCTATCAATCGGACCATTTACATACATACGCAAGACGGTCAAATGCTAGAGTCGAAAATACCGCTGAAGCTGTATGAGGATTATTTGCAGAGTAATCGTTTTGTACCTATCCACCGCTCTTGCCTCGTTAATCTAACAAAGGTATCGAATGTGGACAAGCACAATGTTTACTTCACTAATTCGGAAGTTCAAGCTGTACTGTCAGAGGAACGAACAGTCGACTTCATGCGACTATATCAGGCCTATAAGCAATTTGGGCATTAGAAAAAAAGGTTACCCTCAAGCTTTCAACAAGCTCTTGGGTAACCTCTTTTTTCTGGTGTTTACTTATGGTTGTATAGGGGTGCTAGGCAATACAACAGCTGCAAGAGGTTTATCGTACTTATCGTAGAATTTGAAGGTATAATAATAAAAACCATCAGTTATAAGCTCATAAGTCTTCTTTCCCGATGGGTCATTGGAAATCAAAGACGTATTCTCATATTCAACCATATCATCAACTGTGATGTTTAACGAAGGTTGTGATGACCTTGTAATAGTGAAATATGCAAAATCCTTTATATCATCTGGCAACAGTGTAAAATCAATTATCCATTTACCACCATTTACTACATCATAATAAGAGTTGTTATTATAATCTTCCATTTCTGCTTCAGTCATAAGAGTGTGAGTAAAGCCAGCTGATTCTGTTATTACTTTCACTGGAGTACAATTATATGCTTTTTCAACACGAGCTGTGGCTTCTCCAGTTTGTGGGTCTGTTACGGAAACCCAAATCGATCCCATTATTGGCATATTTCCTACATTAAAACCATAATTAATTAACCTATCTGGATTATCTTTTATAATCGGTGTAGTAGCCTCAGCGAGGAGATCATCTCCGGTAGGAGAACCATATACAGAGATAGTTACATTTTGTTTTACATTAGAGACAATAATCTCGTCTGCACGCACTCTAATGTCCGTCGAATCAAAAGTATTTGGATCCCCTTTTTCTTCATCCGGTAGACGTTGAATCACAATATTATATCCTTTAGTTATTAAAGTAGTGGGCATACTAGCCTTTGCAAACAAACGTATACTTTTACCCGGCAGAAGTTTTACAGAGAAGGCTCCATCTGACTCAGGAACAACCTCCTTTAGCTCAACAACCAGGCCTACTGACATAGTAGAAGAAACTGCAATCTCTGTAATTTTTACCTCTTCTACATCGTTAGGAATTATAACTTTGTAATTAACTACATCTGATTTAAACCCCTTTCCTATCACATTAAACTGGTTGTCGAGTTGCAACAGCTCATAACCGCCTATATCCAAAGTTGTTAAATAAGGATTTTCGGATGAGTACTCAAAAATAACTGATTCAGCTACTACAACATTTGTTGAAACATTAACAACCTTAAATTTCAACTTATATTCGCCTTCTGTTGCTTTTGAATACCATTTATTTGAATTCCCCAAATCTGTAATAAGCGATTCAATCGATTGCCCCTCTTTTGCTCCGRAGCCTTCTTTCAAAATATTTGTCCAGGAGTCATTCGCGTCGTTATATGCAAATAATTGTATGCTGTCCTTTGTACCACCATTTGTTGCCGAAACTACATCAGCTACTATACGAACATTTCCTTTGTACGGCTTGTTATTATCTTTCCTCACAAAGAGATTTACTAACGCATACTGTTGGTGCATAAAATAGTTAGGATCAATAATTAGTCCATCATTTTCATTAACTAATTGGTTACTTACGTTCACCGGTAGAATATTTTTATTTGTGATTTGAGCCATTTTTTCATAAGTATATAGTTCATACACATCATCCGATGTTTCAGCAGGTGGTGTAGGAACATTACCATTCGATCCACCTGAAGGTGGGGTTACCGGTTTAGATCCTTCTCCTGTTGACTTATCAGGTTGTTTCTCAAAGGTTGAATTTCCTGCACCTGCACTCACAACCGCATTTTCAATTTTACCTTGTCCAGTAAGCTTAGCCACCGTATCCAGCACGAGCTGAATAACCTTCGCAGCAGCATTCAAATCAATACTAACTTCTGCAGCACCTTTATCCACATTTAATGATGCGATCGATCCACCTGCAACGTCAACACGAATCGATTTAGCCAAAATGTTAACATCCTCGAATGCTCCAAGCAATTTAATCGTAGAATTAGCCGGAAGCTCTTTCGCTAGCTCCACTTTAGTAAAACCTACCCCACTAACTTCGCTTTCTTCCAGTTTTACCGATGACTGTATCGTAACCGACTTAACGGATGTAGCACCTTCGGCAACGATTCGAATCGTTCCATCAACCTTATTCACTATAATATGAACGAAGATTGAATCCTTCAAATGGATGGAATTCTCCCCACCGCCAGCAATAGTCGTTTTGCCTGCTACATTCACACTATTTAAATGTACATCGCCTTGGCCAACGTCCGCTGTTAGCGTCAAATCTCCTTCAATTACAAGATTACGCAGCGTAACGCCAGGAGCAGATACTATTACATCACCTTTAACCGTTTCTGTACCTGTTTCAGGACCATATATGCCAGCAGTACTGTAAGTAGTAGCAGGCTTTATGTAACCTAGTGCATTTTCCAAAAGAGTTACCGATTGTGCTCTCGTAAGCTGGCCTTGCGGAGCAAATGTTCCGTCTTGAAAGCCTTTAAGAATCGATTTCTTCACAAGAGCAGCAACTGCAGGCTTGCTCCAAGTTGAAATAGAAGAGGCGTCAGTAAATTGCTCAATGCCTTCCGAACCGTTCAGGTCTAACTTAAGCAGATCAGCGACCATACTTGCTGCTTGCTCACGTGTTACCTGCTTGTTCCAAGCAATTGTGCCATCTTCGTTGCCCTTTACATAACCAGCTTTAACCGCAATAGCGATTTGACTATATGCCCAATTCGATTTCTCCAGATCTGAGAAAGATACTTCCGTTTTCTCAGTCAATTGGAATGAACGATTGATCAACGTAATAAATTCTGCTCTCGTAATCTTACGATCAGGCTGAACAGAGCCGTCATCATAGCCCTTTAACAAATCCTTCTCTACCCACTTACGCAGATTTTCCTCAGCCCAGTGGCCTTGTAGGTCATCCACAGATGTTTGAGCTGCCCATACCGTACTAAATAACGACAATGACATTGCTAATACAACAATCATACTTACTGTTTTTTTCATGCTTTTAAATAAAGACAATACTCTCAACCCCCTAATTAATATACCTATTCTATTATAGTCAATTAGTCGCATCTTTTGAGAGAGAATCGGTAGCTACACGTAGTCATTCGTTACTACCAACTAGCAAAAAACAGTTATAAAGACCTATATTTATATAGCCAAAATCCCATGATTTTGGTAAAATAGTAATTAGATGAATAAACGAGGTGATTATGATGTCTGGTTATATGATGTTCACTGAATTGCAAAC
>NZ_JBFUHJ010000053.1:0-25960 GCF_056402455.1 Paenibacillus sp. P4_A7
TTATAGGGAGGTAAAGGGGGAGCAAAATGCCGGATTGGTTAGAGATCGTTCTACGAACGTTATTAGCGATTGTTGTTTTATTTGGTTTCACAAAAATTTTAGGTAAGCGCCAAATCTCTCAGTTATCTCTGTTTGAGTACATAACAGGAATTTCAATCGGCAACATAGCCGCTTATGTGTCTCTCGATCTTGATAATTTATGGTTTTTGGGCATAGTATCGATGTCTGTGTGGGTAGCCATGTCAATTGGATTGGAATTTTTAACGATGAAAAGCAAGGCTGCTAGAGATTTTGTAGACGGTAAAGGAACGGTTTTAATTAAAGACGGGCAACTGCTTAAGCATGAATTACACAAAGAACGTCTGACACTGGATGAATTGCTCGGGCAGCTTCGGATGAAGGATGTGTACCGTGTAGCGGATGTGGAGTTTGCGGTTATGGAGGCAACCGGTGAAATTAACGTGTTGCTTAAGAAGGAATATCAACCTCTCACATCAGATTTGATGGGCTGGAGAGTCGGCAAAGAGCATGAGGCTCAGACCATCATTATGGATGGTGTAATTCTGAATGACGCATTGGAAAACGCTGGTTTTAATAGGGAATGGCTAGACCATGAAATCAAACGAAATAAATTGGAACAGAAAGATATTTTTCTCGCTCAAATCGATACTGACGGTAAATTGTCCATCCAAACCGGTAAAGAAAGCAAGCAGGAGAAAAATGACCAGACGAAGCCGAAGGAGCGGGTCGGCTATTTAATGGAGCAGTATGCAGCGGAGCTGCGCCGTCTTGAGCAGCAATCTCGAAATGAGAGTGACCGGCGCATCTATCAGAACGCGTTGGACCGATTCCAAGCAAGCTTCCATACCTTGCCGGATCAACTGTCAAAAGAGCTGCCAAGACATTAGCTCAAAGCTATGTCCATCTAGCCGACCATAGCTTCATTTCTTTCAAGATATGATGAAGATCCTCGCCCTTAGGCGTTAGTGTATATTCAACGGTTACTGGAACGGTGGGAAATACTTTGCGTTCAAGCACGCCCTTTTCCTCAAGATGACGGAGCGTGCTTGTTAGCGCGCGAGGACTTACCGCCGGTATAAGCTTATGTAATTCTCCGAATCTTTTCGTACCGCAGAACAGCTCTCTCAGTACGAGAAATGACCATTTGCCACCAATGACATCTAATGTTTTTTCAATATTGCATGCGATAACTTCTGGTTCTTTCGGAACATAATTAGTAGAACTCAATGATTACTACCCCTCTCAATTGATACTGTCAATAATTATAGTATATATAGATAAGATAATAAATATCAAAATATATCCCTACTATTAATAGTATAGCTAAGGCGGGGACGAACTAAAACAAACGAAGGGCCTTTCACATGGAAAGGCCCTTTTTTATTTTTCTATTTAATAGGAAACGATTTTTTTATCGGGGTAGAAGAGGCATCAATTGGACGATTTGATTTAAGTTTCTTTAATGGTGTCGGCATCACTTTACCACCTGCGAAATGATATTGAACAACCGTGTTGAAATCATCAATCCATGGCATTAATGCCCGGCCGCCCCATGCTTCCTTCGCGAATTCATTAAAGTAGTTGACGAGTTCCATGTTAGCAGAGATATGCACTTCTTGAACATTTGGAGCGAGCTGGCGAACTTTAAGAGCCACTGTATTTTTCAATTCATCGGAAAGATTGTTGATATCATTGACTGAGAAAAAGGATTGAGAGGGCCAGGCAATCATTCCATCTTCCCGATAAGGGTTCCCAGTATCGCTATTTTTAAGCCCCTTTGTAGAGGGAGTGTTATTTTGTTCTTCCGTCCCACCTGAATTACTGGTACCGACTGCCGTCCAATCCAGCATGATGCCAACATAAGCATTTTTATCAGTCAACATAACATTTGCTGACGCAATGCCATTAATATTCGACACTTTCTTTGAAATATAGGAGCTATACTCGAAAAAAGTGTTTTGATGCTGGTTCGGATTTGTCGACAAGGAACCGAACGTCTTGCCGCGTATCATCTTAGGATCATTCGCTTTGCGACTGCCATAGTCGGTATCGCTTTTCTGGACAAGCTCCTGATAATTACAGCCAGCTGAGACTGTTAATACAACGGCAGACAGCAACAGTGCAGCCATTCGTTTAATCATAAAGAACGGACCCCCATTCAGTTAATAATAACTTTAGGGTTTGTCAGATCGAAATAATTATACGTTTTTAAATCATACATAATTGACCATGGGTTTGGTGCACAATGTAGGATAGAGAAGGAGCTGTTTGGATTGGCTTCTCATTACTGCGGCAAAAGCTAAAAATCCTTGTAGTGATGCGATTTTTGACAGCTTTGAGAACAATTTGTGAACTCTCTGTGGAACATTGACAAAAAGGGGCTTCAACTTTATATTTAATAAAGTGATTTAAGTTACAGGGTTTTTATAACATCTGTGAAATACGTAGTTGGCCGCTTGCCACGTGAAATCAGGCAACTGCGAAAAAGTCAAAAGTGGGGTTGATTAATGATGAAACGGTGGCAATTTGTAAAACGGCTTGCGCCGCTAATGGCCATGATGGTATTGGTGCTATCTGCTTGCGGACGGGAAGATTTGTCTACGCTTAATCCCCAGGGACCTGTAGCGGAAGAGCAATTCGGACTGATGAAGCTAGCGATAATACTCATGTCGATCGTGATTATTGTCGTATTTGCGATTTCTTTGTTTGTAATTATTCGTTTCCGCAGACGTAAGGGAGACAAAACGATTCCAAAGCAAGTTGAAGGAAACCATAAGCTTGAGATTATTTGGACAGTTATTCCAATTATCATGCTAATTATTCTTGGTGTTCCGACGGTACAATCTGTATTTAATTTGGCTAAAGATTACACTAAGGATCCAAATGCTGTACAAGTTATCGTAACTTCACATCAATATTGGTGGGAGTTTGAATACCCGCAATATGGAATTAAAACGTCACAGGAGCTTATTATTCCGAAAGGAAAAACAATCTCTATAGAAGCGAAGTCAGCAGACGTGCTTCACTCGTTCTGGGTTCCATCACTTGCAGGTAAAATCGATACAAATCCTAACTCTAACGTAAATACGATGTTTTTCTCGGCACCAAAAGAAGGCGTTTACCAAGGTAAATGCGCCGAGTTATGTGGAGATTCTCACGGTTTGATGGACTTTAAAGTTAAATCGGTAGATCAATCTTCATTTGATCGTTGGGTCGCGGCTATTCAAGAGCCGGTAGCTCTACCAAGTGATCCCGCTATTGCAGCGGCATTTGAGAGTAAATGTCTAACTTGTCATGCTGTTGGAGATCTGGGTGGACCAGCATTCCCTAACTTGACAGGTATCGGCAGCCGTCAATCTGTCGGAGGTATACTTATCAACACCGATGATCCGAAATATTCAAACGAGGGTTCTACTTATGACAACTTATATCGTTGGATCAAAGATCCGGAGAAAGTAAAACCGGGCAACCAAATGACTGGCGCATACAATCTGACTGAGCAAGAACTCAAAGGTATTGCAGAATACTTAGCGGATTTGAAACTTGACTACGAACAATAATTTATCGGTGATTGAAGGAGGTACCTACTTTGGCGCATGCGCATACGCATAAGGTCAAACGTTACAGCGGCATTATGGACTGGCTGACAACGGTTGACCATAAGAAAATCGGAATTTTGTATTTGATAACAGGAGGATTTTTCTTCCTAGTCGGCGGTTTAGAAGCACTATTAATTCGGATTCAGCTGTGGAAACCGTTGAATGAATTTGTAAGTGCAGGTACATTCAATGAGCTGCTTACGATGCACGGAACAACAATGATATTCCTAGCAGCAATGCCTATGATATTTGCTTTAATGAATGCAGTCATTCCGCTCCAAATCGGAGCACGTGACGTAGCTTTCCCTTTCCTTAACGCTCTTGGGTTCTGGACCTTCTTATTCGGCGGAGTATTGCTGAATGTCAGCTGGTTCGCCGGTGGCGCGCCTGATGCAGGCTGGACGGCATATGCTCCGCTTGCTGGAACAACCTACAATGGTGATCACGGTATTGACTATTATGTAATCGGCTTGCAGATTGCGGGTATTGGTACGTTAATCGGAGGAATTAACTTCCTTGTAACCATTATTAATATGCGTGCACCAGGCATGACATTCATGCGTATGCCGATGTTTACATGGGCTTCATTCACTACGTCGGCGCTTATCTTGTTCGCTTTCCCGGCGCTTACGGTTGGACTAGTTGCGCTTATGTTTGATCGACTGTTTGACGCTAACTTCTTTGATCCTTCAGGTGGCGGTAACGCGGTACTGTGGGAGCATATTTTCTGGATATTTGGGCATCCTGAGGTTTATATCCTCATCTTGCCGGCCTTCGGTATTATATCTGAGGTTATTAGTACATTTTCACGCAAGCGGTTGTTCGGTTACAGCTCGATGGTATTCGCTACAATCCTAATCGGCTTCTTGGGCTTCATGGTTTGGGCGCATCATATGTTTACGACAGGTCTTGGGCCAGTTGCGAACGCGCTGTTCTCGATTGCAACAATGCTTATTGCAATACCAACAGGTATCAAAATTTTCAACTGGTTGTTTACGATGTGGGGCGGTTCAATTAAATTCACGTCAGCAAATTTATTTGCTATCGGATTTATACCGACCTTCGTTATGGGTGGAGTTACCGGCGTAATGCTAGCAGCAGCACCTGCTGACTTCCAGTATCACGATTCGTATTTCGTAGTCGCGCATTTCCACTACGTTATCGTCGGTGGTTTGATTCTTGGTATTTTCTCAGGTCTTCATTACTGGTGGCCAAAAATGTTCGGAAGAGTACTTAACGAAACACTCGGTAAGCTAACCTTCTGGACATTCTTCATAGGCTTCCATATGACATTCTTCATTCAGCATTTCCTTGGTTTGCTCGGCATGCCGCGTCGTATTTGGACGTATCTTGACGGCCTTGGATTTAATGAAATGAACATGATTAGTACGGTAGGCGCGTTCCTTATGGGACTAGGCACCATTTTCTTCATGCTGAATGCTACAATAACGGCATTCAAGCCGAAAAACGCGGCAGCAGATCCTTGGGAAGATGGTCGTACGCTGGAGTGGACGATTCCATCCCCGCCTCCTGAGTATAACTTCATTCAAACACCGCTTGTTCGCGGTTATGATGCTTATTGGAAAGAAAAGATGGATGGTCATAGTGAAATGACACCTGCTGAGCCGATTGGTCCAATTCATATGCCATCTGGTTCAATCTTGCCATTCCTTATGTCTTTAGGTTTATTCATTGCAGGCTTCGGCTTCATGTATGCACCGGACTGGGGTAAATTAGGTTCACTTAATGCGGGTTATGTAGTTGGTGGGATTGGCTTGCTAATCACATTTGGTTGTATGATCACTCGTTCTGTGAAGCCTGATCATGGTTTCCATATTGAAGTAGAAGAGCTTCTGCATGATAAGGGGGGGAAAGCATGAGTGCGCATTCGCATGTAGACGGGCAATTGCCTCATGAGCCCGAGAAGGCGACCCTCGAGGGACGCAATAAGATATTAGGGTTTTGGTTATTCCTAGGTGGAGAAACCGTATTGTTCGGTACACTATTCGCCGTATTTTTAGCCCTTCGCGACCAGGTGCTTGGTGGTCCGACTGCTAATGAGTTGTTCCAGCTGCCGCTGGTAGCAGCAGCAACAGCTATATTGTTAACATCAAGCTTGACGAGCGTGTTCGCTATTCATGCTCTTCACACTCACAGAGTGAAAGCTTTAATTAACTGGCTAATTGTTACAGTCGTGCTTGGGCTGGCATTCCTTGGTCTTGAGATTTATGAGTTTTACCACTATGTGCATGAAGGCCACGGTTTTACAACGAGCGCATTCAGCTCGTCGTTCTACACGCTTGTCGGCTTCCATGGTGCCCACGTTGCCCTAGGTATCGTGTGGATCTCGTTAATAATCGGCCAATTGATGAAAAACGGCTTGAACACCACTACTGCACCAAAGGTGTACGTAGCTGGTATGTACTGGCACTTTATCGACGTAGTCTGGGTATTCATTTTTACCGTCGTTTATTTGATGGGGAAGGTGGGCTAATCAATGTCGAACAATCATTCAGCCACAGAGGAAAGCAACAAGCGTCATAAGGTTGAAGGACCTAAGAAGCATGTTATCTCATACTTGTTCTCCATTCTGCTTACGTTAATTGCATTTGCAACCGTTATGAGCGGAGAATTAAATAAAGACTTTATTTATATCGTTCTTGTTGGAACAGCAATGCTGCAAGTATTCGTACAGATGGCTTTCTGGATGCATATGAAGGATCGTGGCCATATCTTCCCAATTATCGGGATTATATTTGGACTCGTTATCGTTTTCACATGTGTCATAATGGCCGTATATTGGGCTTGGTGGTAATTCCATCGTTTTATAATAGAAAAGAGGAGGGTCCCAAGGGTGGGTCCCTCCTCTTTTGTAAAAATGAGCTTATTGCAAGTGAAAGGAGATCCGACAATGCTTGGCTTACAATATTTCGGATTTGAAGAAATGTGGACCCCGATGTTTTTATTCGCAACTGCTGCGCTTATTATTCTATATTTCTATTTGATAGGTCCATGGCGGGAGAAGCATGCTCCACATGCACCTGCTGCAACATTGCTGCAAAAAACGATGTTTGTATCCGGAGCTTTTTTGTTCTATTTTGTTCAAGGCGGCCCATCTAATTTACTAGGACATATGATGTTTACCTTTCATATGATCAACATGTCTGTCTCGTATTTAATTGTCCCCCCCCTTGTGTTACTTGGTATTCCTGAGTTTCTATGGCGGAAAATGTTTTCTGCGCATTTTTGGAAGAAGCTAAGTCTGTTTATGAATCCTATTGTTTCATTAATACTGTTTAATATGTTATTTTCTATATACCATATACCTATGGTTCATGATTATGTAATGACGCATTTTACGGTGCACCGGATTTATTATACTATTCTATTGCTCACTGCTTTCTTGATGTGGTGGCAAATTGCAACTCCTGTTAAAGAGTGGAGTCGACTAACTGATCTTAAAAAAATGGGGTATGTGTTCGCAAATGGTATGTTGCTTACGCCTGCATGTGCCTTAATTATATTCTCTAACAGTTCCTTGTACGCGATTTACAGTGATCCTAACGTTTGGGCAACAGCGATGGGCTATTGTATACCAGGGGATACGAGCTGGTTGTTACAAGAGTTCAGCGGTCCTCAATTTTTTAATACGATGGACGTTGTCGAGGATCAGCAGCTTGGCGGAATCGTGATGAAGCTTGTTCAGGAGCTTATGTATGGTATTATTCTCGCTTACATTTTCAAAGTATGGTTTAAGCGAGAGCACACAGAAGATGAGCTTCCGAATACCGGTACAGCTTAGTAAAAATAATCTCTTTTATAATGGGTGGGGAAAAATTGAGTAGTTATAATATTATGCCGACAATAAGTACGTTTTTCATCGTGCTAAGCGCAGTTCTGGTTGCTATTGGTTGGAGATTGGCCATTAAACGTCAACTAGAGCAACATAAGAAGGTCATGTTTGCTGCTGCAGTCGCTGCGATTATCTTTTTTATCGTTTACGTATCTCGTTCCATTTTCGTTGGTAATACAGTATGGGGTGGACCAGATGGCTTAAAGCCTTATTATATTACTTTCTTGTTGTTCCATATCGTACTAGCTACAGTAGCAGCTGTTTTTGGAATTACGACGTTAACGCTTGGATACCGTGAAAAGTATGCTAAGCACCGCAAGTGGGGAAAGGTAACATCTGTGATATGGTTTGTTACAGCGGCTACGGGCACTTTCGTATATGTATTGCTTTATCTGATGTATCCAGGCGGCCATACAGAGCCACCGATAAACGCTATTTTTGGACTGTGATATTATACGTGTTAAGAAATGTAAATGAATTAGAAGCCGTAAGCTAGAAGAGAGTATCTCTTCCAAGTTTACGGTTATTTTTTATTTATGGTAAGTGTTGACAACAAATGAAGGTGTGGTTATACTGTGTATAAGAATATACACAGTATAACCACACAGCGAACTGGAAGGAGCAAATCATTTGAATGATTGGAAGGCCGCATGGTTTCTCGCTAAGCATGAGTTAGTTAAGGATCGTTGGAAATCACTATTTTCATTAGTCTTTATAGCGTATATATTGCTTTTCAGTGTTCCATTATTTGAACAGGGCTTACAGGGAGAAAGAGATGTAATGACCAGCTGGGCAACGGACTTCATTTATATACTTATCCTTCCGCTATTAGGATTTGTAATGAATCAATCGATGTTTAGTTATTGGAAGAATAACTCTTATACGAAGAAAATGGCGCAATGGCGAACGATGCCTATTTCCTCCAAACAGATTGCAATAGGACGCTTGATTCAGTTGACGATCGTATTAATTGCAGCACAGCTCATATTCTTTACCGCTCAATACATCTTAGTAAGCGCAATGGGCAGTGAAATAATGCTTTCGGATTTTGGACTATATGCTCTGTTATGGTTCGGTTATTCTCTAATGGTAGCAGTCTCTTATGTTTACTGGGAGATCGGTTATTCAGGCAAAATGTACTTCATGGTAAGCATGTTATACTGTGCTGTGATTTTGATCCTAACAATCGGTTTGGGTGCTTTGAAGTTTGGAAATTTAGTCTTTAACTCATTGGAATATATACAGCAAGGCCATTGGTGGATATCAATAGTTGGTCTAGTTATAGGCATTGCAGCACTGTTGGTTGGAGTAAAACAATTAGTAAAGCGTCTTGATAAACGGAGTTATACGATTTAAACAGGGTTGAAGGAAAGAGGGTGTAGTCGTGCGGCTCCCAATTCAAATTAATGAACAAAGCGCGGAACCGCTCTATCATCAGATCGAAGTGCAGCTGCGCGCATTGATCGTCAGTGGGCAATTAACAGAAGGGACTCTCCTTCCATCGATTCGAGAGCTTGCTCAGACTGTAAAGTGCAGTGTTATTACGGTCAAACGAGTTTATAACGATTTGGAAGCAGAAGGCTTGCTTCGAACTCGGCAAGGAACAGGCACCTTTGTTGCCAAAGTTGAGGAACAAGAGCGTGATCGGCATCGATTGGCAGCTATTATTGAAGCGCTTGAGGCAGCAGTTATAGCTGGCAAGATGGTGCAATGTACGGAGAAAGAGCTGGAAGAAATGTTTAAAGAAGCAATGAAGAAACACTTTGAATGAAGGAAGTGGAATCATGCTGGAAGAGACAATGGCGATTCAATTAAAAGGAGTCGTGCAAAACCGTCCGAATTTCAGATTAGGTCCACTGCATATGAGTATACCGAAAGGCTATATAACAGCAATTGTCGGTCCGAACGGGAGTGGCAAGAGCTCAACCTTTCGCCTCATGCTTGATCTGGAGAAAGCGGATGAAGGAACGATTGAATTGCTTGGACATAAAGTGGGGCAGGGAGCAAATACGGAGCTGAAGAGTCGAATCGGCTATCTGCATGACCAATCATCCCCGCATGAGGATAGGATGAGAGCGAGGGAGAAGGCCGAATTCCATCGGTTTTGGTACAAAGACTGGAACATCAATCGGTATAAGGAGCTGCTGCAGCTTCTAGAGGTTGATGATAGCCAAATGCTTGCCAAAATGTCAAAGGGGATGCGCCGGAAATTTGAATTTGCCTTGTCTCTGACACACAGTCCTGAATTACTTATGCTTGATGAGCCGTCATCTGGGCTCGATCCGCTTGCTTGGAAAACGATGATTGAGATTTTGCATCGTTATATGGACCAAGGTGATCGAACCATACTAATGACTTCCCATATTATTGAAGAAGTAAAACGTCTTGCCGACTATATCGTATTTATGGCGCAAGGTAGAGTGCTTGGTATGTACGAGAAGGATGAGTTGTTCAGCAGTTGGTTTACTTTATTTATTAGCGGAGAAGCACTAACTGCAAAAAAAGCAGCGAATATTCCTGGTCAATGCGGCGTGGAGCATACTGGTGGAACAACCTATCGGATTACTACCAATAAAGCGGCAGAAGCTGAGAGATGGTGTACAGCAGAAGATTTAAAGATTGTTAGCCGTCATGCCCTTGAACTAGATGAAATTATGAGTGCTTTATTGCTGCAGGACAGATTGAGTATTAGACCTAACGAAATGAAGGGAGCAACAAAATGAATCCATTAATAGTAGAAAACATTGTGAAACAGTATGGAGATAAGACAGCAGTAAACGGTATCAGCTTTGAAGTAAGCGAAGGGGAAATATACGGACTGCTAGGCGCTAACGGTGCTGGAAAAACAACAACGATGCGGATGGTGCTGGGCCTTATTTTTCCTGACGAAGGTAATGTATTGTATCAAGGAAAGCCTTACAGCAATGATGAGCTTCGTAATCTCGGTTATTTGCCGGAGGAGAGAGGTCTATATCCTAAAGTACGCGTAAGCGATCAGCTTATTTATTTGGGACAGCTGCGGGGAATGTCTAAGAAGGATGCGGACCGAAATTTGAAGCGTTGGCTTGATCGATTTGAGGTTCCGGAATATTACGGTAAAAAGGTTGAAGAGCTATCCAAAGGTAATCAGCAAAAAATTCAATTTATAGCCAGCATCATTCATTCACCGAAAATTGTTATTCTCGATGAAGCATTCAGCGGACTTGATCCGGTAAACGTCGAGCTCTTGAAATCTACGGTTAAGGAGCTTCGGGATTCAGGAACGAGCATCCTATTCTCGACCCACCGTATGGAGCATGTAGAGGAATTATGTCGTAACATTACCATTTTACATCGTTCAAATGCCGTGCTGAAAGGCAGCTTGAAGGATATTAAGAAGCAGTTTCCAAAGGAACGTGTCATTCTAAGCACTGAAAGTGAAGTAACAGGACTTAAGGATATTAAAGGTGTTACAAACGTAATTCGCCATGAGTACGGTTATGAAATCGGAATTGCGAACGAAGCGGTTGGCGGAGAAATTTTGCGTCATGCGATTGGACAGTCTACGATTCAACGGTTTGAGATCAAAGAACCAACATTGAATGAAATATTTATAAAAACGGTAGGTGATAGCCATGAATAGTTTTTGGACGGTCGTTGGTTTTACAGTAAAGAACAAATTCAGAGGCAAAGCGTTTCTGATTACTACTTTAATTATTGCAGTCATTATAACGATTGGTATGAATCTTCCTTATATCTTTTCTCAATTTAGCAATGGCGATAAAGTAGCAAGCGTCGGTTATGTTCAGTCTAGTGATATCAAGGTCGGTGACCAGCTAAAAACGTATTACGAATCGCAGGAGAAGCCTGGCATTAAGCTTGTTGCTTTCCAAGATAAAGGCTCAGAGGCTGCTAATGAAGCGCAGCTTAAGAAGGCTATAACAGATAAAGAGATCAAAGGATACCTACAGTTCGGAAAAATGACGGATAGCGGCTTCCCGCAAATGACATATAAATCCGAAAAGCTAATGGAATTTGGAGTTACGGAGGATCTGGAAAGCGGTCTGCAGGTTATTCGTCAACAAACCGTACTTCAAGATGCTGGCCTAACGGAAGAGCAGAAAGCACTATTATTTTCAGCTATAAGTATTGATACCGTTCAAATTTCTGCAACTGAAGGCGCAGGCAGCATTGGCAATGGAAAAACGCCAGAGCAGCAAGCGATGAATATGGTGCTCGTGTATGCTATCGTTATTCTTCTCTTTATGGCTATTATGATTACTGGTCAATTGATAGCTTCCGAAATAACAGCAGAGAAGAGTTCACGTGTTATGGAGCTGCTCATTACAAGTGTTTCTCCACTTAAGCAAATGTTCGGTAAAATACTAGGCATGTTTTTCGTGGGACTAATTCAGATTTCAGCCTACGTACTCGTTATTATTGCGAATATATCATTACCGCATAATATTAAAATACTAAAAGATCTGAACATCGATCTTGGACAAATAGACATAGCATTATTACTATACGCAGTGGTATTCTACCTAACTGGCTACTTCCTATTCGCGACACTGTTCGCAGCAGTAGGGTCAATTGTTAGCCGTACTGAAGACTTAGGTCAAGCTGTACTGCCTATTACGATGGTTTCACTAGCTGGTTTCTACATCACGATCTTCAGCATTAGCAGCCCGGATAGCATGCTGGTTAAAGTGACATCATTCATTCCTATATTTTCACCTTACGTTATGCTGCTCAGACTCGGACTATCTGACCCAGCACCATGGGAGGTACTGGTGTCAATCGCTATTCTGCTCGTCACAATCTATGCTGCTGTATGGATGTCGGCCAAAATCTACCGCACTGGCGTGCTTATGTATGGCAAGCGCCCTAGCTTTAAAGAGATTCGTAAAGCTATGAAGGCTTATAAGATTTAATCTTTTGAGACAAATATGTGGGTAACGGTTATAAATGAGACAGGTTACAACAATAGATGAGACAAATAACAGTTATAAATGAGACTTAAATATGCCCTGATACGATCATGAACATTGATCTATCAGGGTTTTTGTGTTTTGATCTCAAAATACTGATTACATTAGACTCTAAGTGAATTACAAGATGATTTGATCTAAAATTATCATAATAAGTGAGACTTGTTGTCTTAGCTAATTAGATTTTACTTTCTTTTTATTAACAATAAGAGCTAGAGATCAAATCAGACGTGTGACCAGTGAGATGGAGGAGTTCTTTGCGTTATGTCCTTGTCCCATTTTCGGCGTGACCGGTTCGGACGGTAAGACCACCAACACGTCGTTAATTGCAGACATGCTGGCAAACAGGGGGCGTATGGTGCATCTGGGCGGCAACATTGGCACGCCACTGCTGATGCGCGCTGGCGAGATGTCGCCGCTGGACGCGTGCGCGGTCGAGCTATCCAGCTTCCAGCTGATGGACATGACGCGCTCTCCCCATGTGGCGGTCATTACCAACCTCTCGCCCAATCACCTCAACTGGCACCGCGACATGAATGAATATACCGCCGTCAAGCGCCGCCTGCTGGATTTTCAGAGTGCTGACGACCTTGCCGTCCTTAACGGCGACAACCCGGCGACCGCCACACTGCGCGGGCGGGGGCGGACCAAGTATATTTCGGCCGGCACACAGTCCGCGATGGAGTGATCGATGGTCTGGTACCTATCAGTGACATTCGTTTACCGGGGTGGTATAACGTGGAAAACGTTATGGCTGCTATGATCGCCGTGAGGGGGACCGTGCCGGACGAGGCAATCCTGGAGACGGTACGCACCTTTGTCAGCGTGGAGCACCGAAACCAGTGGGTGGCAACTGTGGGCGGCGTGCATTACTACAACAATTCAATCGGCTCTAGCCCCGCCCGTACCGTCGCCACACTGCACGCGCATGTGGGCCGAGTGCTGCTGATCGCCGGCGGGAGAGATAAGAAGGTACCGTTTGACGAGATGGCCAGGCTACTGGCTGATCATGTCAAGGTGTTGCTGTTGATCGGCGAAGCGGCCAGTCAAATCGAGGCTACAGCGCGAAGAGTGCCGAGTTGCCCCCCTATTTTCCGTTGCGAAAGGCCGTGGCGCAGGCGCACAAGCTGGCCGCATCGGGCGACACGGTGCTACTGAGCCCTGCCTGCACTGCGTTTGACCAATACCGCAACTTTGAAGAGCGCGGGCGCCACTTTGTAGAGCTGGTCGGGACGCTGCGTCGGTCGGAGGGAAAGGATCGAATAAGACATGGGCGTTTTCCGGGAAGCCCTGATTTCCCGCATGTGTGGCTCACGGGGAACGATAGTTAAACATAAAGGGTTCCACATATTAGTCATGTACAATATGTAGAACTCTTTATTTTATCTGACTTTTTTATATTTAGCTCTTGATAAACTAGAAAAATAAAGTATTAGACTGACGATGCTTCATTAAGCTAACGGGCAGTTTAACACAACAAAACTCCTATACTCACGTTAAAGTATGTAGTGAGTTAGATACATATAGCATGGGGGAACGGAAAATGAACTATTTCACAAAAGAATGGTATGAGGAAATGCAGATTAGTGGATTTTTGGTATTCCATGAAACGGAAAAGGATTGGGAAGAAGATGTCGCTTATTATATAGCGGAAGGGATGAACTTTGAAGAAATCCGTAGGGACGAATTAGCGTATTTGAAAAATGACTTACTAAAATTTCTCCCTAAGATCTTTCACCCCTATATTCAAAACGGAACGATAAATTCGCATTTTCCTTCGGTAGAACTTAGAAAAATGGCTGAGCAGTGGCGAAATGAGTACGATAAGCGTATGAGCATTATTAGAAATGAATACCGTTGCTGCTATATGTCGATAAAGGACTCACTCCCAGACAATGTTGTTCAATTGTGTGAGAAGTCGTTACACGATGCAAGAGTACTTTCACTTGAAATGCCTTCTGAGGACACGTTCATAATAACCTTAGATTGTAGAGGAGGATATCATTATCACACCGATGTGAGATTAACATTTATAGGCGTGAAGAAGCTTCAACCTCCTGACTTAAGTGTAGGCAGTGACTGGCTTTATAACGAAGTTTACTCCACAAATGTTGGATTTGAGCTTCACGTTTTATTTGAAAGTCCTTTAAGGGAATTCACCATCGTAGCAGATAATGTTCTAATTGAGGTTTCTTCATAAAAAATTATTGCACTAACGGGTAAGGTTAGTGTAACAAATAAGGGGCAGTTTGCTGCGGCAGCTGCTAGTAGATTTCACTGATCATAATAATGAAAGAGTAGTTATTAGGACTGGAACTTTAACTCCTTAATTAGATTAATGAAAGGGGTTTACATACTTGTAAATCCCTTTCATTAGTTATCAAAATGAAGTAGGTGAATAAATGAAACATTTACTTAAAAACAAAATGGCGATTTTATTAATTGCGCTGATACTTATTATTGTAGTGTATTTTTTATACTTTAAGAATAACCCATATTCCAGTGGAAATCTTCCAGTTAAGGAGCAATTAGATATATTTTATGAAGCTTTTATGGCAGAAGATTATACAGCGATTGCTGAGATAAGTGTAAACAATAATCCTCAAGATGTGATAAATGTTAGACCCTGGTATGGAGAGGTTAATAAGTATAAAATTAAATCTATAAAAAATATTGATGGACAACATAAAGAAGCCAAGATAATAGTTAGAAGTATGAGAAATGAAAAACACGAAAAAAATATAGATACTATAGATTTAAAAAAAGAAGGAGATAAATGGTTGATTTACATATATAACACAAATTTCAGACACGTTATGCCCTAACTTCTCGCTTGTGAACTTCTTATGGAGTCTGTAATTTTTATGTGTGCCTACAAACAAAACCTTTCTAAAATTTATAAAAGGGCCTACTAGCCATTTTCTTTTATTGATCGAAAAATCTTCGACCATAAAGGGAAAGTGGCAAATTAGGGTCTTTCTGTTCGTTTAGTTCGTTTCGCATCTACAAAGTAACATGCTCACAAAATAATAGATTTTGTACAGATGACCTAGTAATTAGCGTTAAGCTAACGGGCAGGATACGTGGAAACTTGAAGGAAGCAATCAGCAAATCACTAGTCTAAGGAACACGAACTTCATAAGGTGAGAAAATTCATTGGACTAAGCAATCCAAAAAGCCCAATACTACACAGAGCCTTGATAATTCCTACTGGAATCTTCAAGGGCTCACTAATTTATGATTACGTTACGAAACTATTCGTCATACATCACCCATCATTTGAGGATGTTATTACGCTTCTTGCTTCTTCACTGTCTTTTCCAAAGCAAGGACAATCAACGCTAACAAAATAATGATGGCTGCGAGAAGTAGCGCGTTGCTATAAGAGCTATAGGAAGAACTGTTAAAGATATTCCAATGCCCACTTTTTAGATCTAGAAAACGGCCGTACAATGAAATACCTATAGCAGAAGCTAAAAATGTCATTAATGTAAATAAGCCCATTCCAATCCCAATTTGCTTAGGCGGTAAAATTTCTGAGATATAATTGGAAAATGCCGTTTGATTCGCTGTAAAACCTAGAAATATGAAAATGGACATCAAGGAAATCCAAATTGGAGAAACCCCAACCATTGTAGAAAGTCCGAAGCAAGCGACAGCCATCAGCACAAAGCCCCATTGATTGATGAATCGGCTACCCTTTAACTTAATTAAACGGCCAACTTGTGATCCCAATATTGCTGTAAGAAGAGCACCTGGGAATAATACGAGCCCTATCCAATCGGATGATAAACCGTTCGCTTTTGAAAGCATCATTGGCAGGATGAACAGCGTACCCATATATGTGATCGTATTTAAAAAACTCATCAGAAGAACCGAGCGGAACGAGCGGTTTTTTAATATTTCAATATCGATAAATGGATAGGCAGTTCGCTTACTTTGCAAGAAGAAAAGAAACAACAGAACAGCAGCTGCAAGAAGTAGCCAACTAGAAACGTTAATTCCCATTAAAATTGCCGTTATTGCTAACGTAAATAAAATAGCACCGACAATATCGAGTTTCCCAGGTTTTGTTTCTTCTTTAGGTGCATATTTAAGGAAAAATGGCAGTCCTAATAAACTTAAGAAATTAATTGCGAATAATACTTCCCAACCAAACCAATCCGTCAGGAAACCGCCAATAATTGGGCCAAGTGCAGCCCCAAGTGCTATAATCGAAAATACCATTGCGAGCACTTTACCACGAGATTCAGGCGGATAAAATCTGGACCCCATGATCAAACTTAATGATGGGAGCGCTGATGCACCAAGTCCTTGAATAATTCGTGCGACGATAACGCCTCCGAAGTTGGTGCTGACAAAACCAATAAGTGAACCTATCATGAAAATGACAATACCTATAACAGCTAAACGTCGAATGGAATATATATCAGCCAATTTTCCGAAAATAACGGCTCCGACGCCAAACGCCAAACTAAATATTGAGGTAATCCAGCTCACCGTAGCAGGTGTCAGGACAAACTCTTCCGCAAATTTTGGTAATGCAATATTCATCATTGTCGTATTCATTGTAGCGAATATTAGAATAAAACAAATCGTATAATTTAACCTCTTTAATTGATTACTCATGTGTAATATCTCCCTCTGTACCAATGAACTCTTTATTTTTATAATGTAGGATTAGCTTAGAGAGAATGCCTGATAATTGAAAAATCTCTTTGTCGCTTAATATAGAAAAGGTGTCCCGATTTCCTGGAATTCTCTTAGGACGAGTAGTTTGTATTGCGTTCTCGCCTTTCTCAGTCAGTAGGAGACGGATAATTCTACGATCCTTTGAATCTTTGTATACTTCCAAATACCCTCCTTTTTTTAGCCGATCAACAACTCCCGTTATTGCTTGTTTTGTCACTAATGTGTTTTGATGGAGATCCCCCATAGACAAATTAGGTTTAGAGTCTAACAATGCCAAAATCATATATTGTTGTACACTATTCAGCTCTGCTTCGTGTACATATTTTCCACCCAGTCTTTCCAACATGTTGGATACACGGATAATGTCCATCACGATGTCTGCCAGTCGGGTATCTTTATCTTCCATGTTTGTTCTCCCTTTAATAAAATTAGTCAAGATGTTGACTTTTTCGATTGTAGTTCCTTTTGATAAAATAGTCAATATGTTGACTAAATTAAATGAGTGAATGTAGAAGGTCTTGTTAACTGCTTCAATATTTTGCTAACGAGAAGTGAGCGCAAGGAGCTACTGTTTTTGCTTCCTTTCTCAAAGAAGATTTAACGAAATTAGTTTATAAAGCAAATGAAGGCAAATTATCATCCAGGTCAAGACCTGTTTGGTAAATAGATAGTCTATGAACGTAATCAACTAAAGTACATGTCTACACACAAAACCTTTTCAGAAGCATATAAACGGCCATACAAGCCATTTTCTTTTTATAAGTCGAAGTTCAATTCTGATCGCAGCCAGCTACGAACGCCGCAGTCTGGTCCTGACCACGAATCTGGAATTCTCCAAATGGGCTCGATCTTTACCGATGACCAGATGGCTGCCGCGGTGATTGACCGATTCGCCCACCATGGACAATTGATTGTCTTTGAAGGCGAGAGCTACTGCCTGAAGCATGCCCTGATGCGCCAAAAGTGATTGTAGCAAGAAAAAAAACAGGGCCGTCCCATAATCCATGAAATGGCTGCCTGGGATGGCCCTGTTTGAGTTTAATTAGAGTTTTTACTTGAAGGGGATGATACCTGCTATATTTCGTCTCCGTGTTCTTTTATATACAACTCACCCGCTTTGCATAGCTCCTCAAGCTCTTGAATGCCCATATATCTATTGTTCCATGGCGGTACCTTTTCTTCCGTTAGTGAATAGGAGTAGACCAAAGCAGTCCGTTCAAATGTCTCATCATCCGGATTTTCATACCGCTCACATAGGTCCATAACAGAATTGTACAACCCCAATGCACTCACATTGTACTTTTCGGATGTATATAGTCTTATATATTTGAATTGGCTCAGTGATGTAGCTCTTTCGATGGATTCAAGCAGAATTTTTCTTCCAAAGCCTTTGCTCCGCCATTTAGGTAAAACACCGTACCAACTGAGCCACACGGAATCTCTGTCAGCTTCTACAGTATAAATGCCCGAAATCCCTATGGCAGTTTCATTCTCGTACACAATCCAATAAGCATAGCCTGGATCATTGTTATCAATAGAATTTTTGATGTGCAGAATATCAGGCGAATCCGAAAAAATTTCCTTTTGAATGGTATAGGCCAGTTTTAAATTCTGTTGAGTAACTTCTATAAAATGCATGATTGTAGCACCTCGATTAATTTCATTATAGTCGTTGAAAATATTTGCTCTCTTATTACTTGGAAATTCCTCGCCAAAAGACTGTCCAAGCCGACTCCAGCTTCTCGTTAATTCGCTCTGGACTTGAATCATAGAGTAACTCCAGCATCAAGGCATCAACAATCCCAGTAAATGCACTAGCCGGAATAGAGGGTTGTTCCTTATAGATCTCTTCTTTCTTCATCCACTCAGCGAACTTCGCTTCAAGCATTTCCACGACCTGGTCTTCAATGGCAAAGACTTCATTTACTATCACATGATAAAGATGTTCGGGCGGAAAGAAGGAGATACGCAGCCAGAATTTCATCCGCTCGTCTAACTGAAATAGTTCTTTAACCATCACTAGATATGCATATAATGATTTCTCCGGCGAATCATTTTTATGATTATTAAAGAACGTAAGCTTTGTGTGCAACTCAACCTCACCGGCATCGCGTAGAACCTGAAGAAATAAATCATCTTTGCCTTTGAAGTGGGAGTATAAGGATTGCTTCTTCAATCCAACTTCTTCGGCTATTTTCGAAAGAGAAGCCCCTTCATATCCGTGAATGGTAAAGTATTTCAGTGCTGCCCGTTTAATCTCATCACTTTTCATTGAATACCACTCCTTAAATACTTACGAACGTTCGTAAGTAATTGTAGCAGATCAAAGAACATAAATCCATATAATTGAACAGAAAATAACATGTATAAAGCCCTATAGCCCTCAACTGAATCCAGTCGAAGGATTATGGCTGTGGATGTGGCTCAAAGCAGATGTGGTCATGGGTTTACCTTACGGAGAATTTGCAATGGGCGGTAAGTATAAAGTAATGCCAAAACAAATGAGAGTTGCATGTGCCATTTCCGTATTAATTCAGTTGGTTGCAATAAGCAGGGAATGTAATCTCTATTAGCTTTGCTCACAGCGATTTGTTTTCTAATTACTGCGATGAATGGTTAGATAATTTGTTGGATATTCAGCTAACGGGACACTATAGCTTAACATTCACTAAGACGAGGCTGCCGGCATAGAACGGCGGCCTCGTTGAGCTATACCAGCTAATAGGCTGTCAATATTTAATTGTTAATGAAGAAAACGAAGGGTGCTATACTGTTAAAAATGCATGACAAATAACCACCCCATAGAAATTGGGGAGGTTTCCCTCAATATCCAAACGCTGCTTATTCAGTCAAGCGGAAAGGTTCTTTCTTGGTCAAAATYGCATATATCCAATGGATCAGTCTATTTACATATGTGAGTAACGATTATAAATGAGACAAATAACGACATATGTATGAAACAAAGCCCCTCGAAAAAGAGGGGCTTTAATTCATAATCTACGCAGATTGTTTTTGGTTATTGTCTATATACGGAATTTTAGATTGGAATGAAGCTAGGGGMATACTTTAGTCTGCTGCTTCTTGCGATATTCAGCTGGTGTAAGACCAGTCGTCTTTTTAAATATCTTTCCGAAGTGGCTTATGTTAAGATAACCGCATTTTTCGGATATTTCAGCTATTTTCTCATTTGTGAGAGATAGAAGCTCTTTGGAATATCCGATACGTAGATCCGTGACATACTCCCAGAAGGTTAAATCGAAGTGCGACTTAAATAAGGTACAGAAATAGTATTTATTAAGATTTAGGTGATCGGATATCTTTTGCAGACTGATATCCTTTGTAAACTCCTTTTTGCAGTATTTCGCTGCTCTTGTCATAAGTTCGGAATGATAATCATCTTTTTCATTCGATGTAAGATAGGGATCAGAAAGAGTAATGACTGAACTCATGTAGGACTTGACAAGATTCTGATCAGCTTCCACATAAGCAAACGCTATTTGTTCAAGCGTGAAGTTTGAATTGCTACTACCAGTCGCAATTGTAACTTCCGTATATTTGGACAATATTTCAAGACAAATCTGTGATATGGGAATGTAGTCCAATTTAGGTGAATATAGGACAACCAATTCATTTTCTTTTTGAAAAAAACTCACTACGCGGCAACCATGATTTGCAAATAGGCTGTTAATCTCTTCGGACATGCTGATCTTAACGATTTCTTCGAGAATCTCTTTGTTTTCGGATGCACGATTGAATCGGAAAATCGTTAGAACATACTGGTTCCAGTCGCTGCCCGATAAATTTATTAGTAGGTTGAGATCGTCTTGCTGCAGCTTGCCTACAAGCAACTTCCTAATCATATTCTCTTCCACAAAAGGAATAATCTTGGAAATGTCTTGCTTGTACGCAAGCTCCGTTTCGATCTCTTTACAGATGCGACCTACCTCCTGAATGAGCTCGGTTTGCACGAAAGGCTTGACCATGTATCCGAAAGCACCGAGCGCAATCGCTCTTCGTGCGTATTCGAAATCGCCATAAGCAGTAACTAAAATCACTTTGACGGATAAGTCAGCCTCACGTATTTTCTCCATTAATTGTAGCCCATCCATATGTGGCATGCGAATATCGCTAATGATGAAATCCGGCGTTTCCTTAAGCATCCGATCCCATGCTTTAGCACCGTTCGTTACTTCCCCGATAATTTCGATTGATGGAAAATGAACTTGAAGAACTTGACGAATGGCTTGTGTAGTTAGTGGTTCGTCATCAATTAGTAGTACCTTCGTCATGTTAATCGCCTCCGAATGTATAATGCTGGGGAATCGTCAAAATGATCGTTGTTCCTTTATGTTGCTCGCTATCGACTTCTAGTGTTGCACTTGGACCGAATTTGAGTTCCAAACGGTCTGCAATACTGGATAATCCAATTCTGCCCGTACGCAAATTTTTGTTGGCTAGTTGGGCCTGTAATTCTAGCAGTCGTTGGGGAGTCATCCCAACGCCATTATCACTAATTTCGATTCTCACTTTTTCGGATAGTTTCGTAATCCGTATACTGAGTAACCAATCTTCATCAATTCCCTCAACACCGTGATAAATCGCATTCTCAATAAGCGGTTGCAGTGTGAATTTGTTAATAGAATAGTGAAACGTGCTTTCGTCGGCATGTAATTCGAAGTGAATTTTGCCATTGTATCGAATGTTTTGGATATTAATATAGTTTTCTACGGAACGAACCTCAGATTGAATAGGTACCATATCAGTTTGACGATAGAGCGAATAATGCAACATATCCCGCAAGGCGTGCGTAACTTTTTCGATATCCGCATTGCGACCCAAAATAGAAAGTGATGAAATGGATTGCAGCGTATTATATAGAAAATGCGGGTCCATTTTGGATTGGAGTGCATCATATTCAGCTTCTTTTTGCAGTAGCTGGCGTTCCACTGATTCTTCGATCAGTTCATTAATTTTGTCTAACATATTATTGATCCCGCGATCTAGAACCGAGAATTCCTCATAGGTTGATTTCCTTTCAAGACGGAGATTAAGGTTCCCTTTACCAACAACCTTGATGAATTGCACCAGATTCAATATTGGCCTATTCATGCGAATTGTCATCGCCGAAGCGAATAATATTGTGAGCGTAACCATGATCGCTAATAGCGTAAACGTTGTATTACGGATAAGTGATAAGCTTTTGTCGAGCTGCGAGAAGGAAAGTAGGCTAACCGTCTTCCAACCTGTTACGGTAGAAGTAGTAAAGGAAATCAAATTCTTGTTACCTCCAATCTCCTCCGTCCAGTAACCAGAAGAATCCTGGAATAGCTTCTCCATAGATGCCCTCGATAAAGTAAGTGATGAATCAGTCTGATAAATAAATTGTTGCTGATCATCAACGATAATAGAATCTATGCCTGTCTGCGTTTGAATTTGGTCATAGATGCTTTTAAGCTTACTAACATTGTAATCAAAGATGGCAACCCCATATAACGTTGGGTCCGACGGATCGTAAGGGTTTTTAATATTGGCAGCTATTGTAATGACATTGCCATCGGATTTATAGTAATCCTCTTCATAATAATCGGGGTTATGGGAGCCATAAAAGCGGGTTTGCAACGCATACTTCGTATTTTTGAAATCATCCCATACTTTATTAAGAAAAGGAGAATCGTATCCAATCTTCATCCGGTTATTAATAAAGGAAATTTTATCGTCGTTATTATAAATAAAGTATCCAATGACATCGTTCTTCTCGGCAAACATATTGTACAGTAGCTCGGTTATTCTCACCCGAATTTGATCCTGCTCTATGGCGTAATTCTTTTTAACGAATAAGGAATCTTGCAGATTAGAGATTAAATCCTTATCGATAGAAAGGAAATGCAAGGAATCCTTAATTTCACTCAAATATAGATCTAGACTTTGATTCGTCTGCGCCGTTACGGAGGTGACATGTTTAATCATGTCATTTTCCGTATAGCTCGAGAAGATTTGATAACTGATCAAGCCTAAGCTAATTAGAGATAATCCAATGATAAGTGAGAGATAGAGAATAATTCGGGCATTGATTGATTTAAATATTTTCAATGGATCACTTCCTTGTAGCCTAAATATAACGCTTCCAATAATAGCTTGCAAGAGAACGACAGTAGTTCCCAACATTAGAATATAACCTCAACATTTGACGATATTCAGCAAATGGAATAGCGGCTATAGTGTAGGGAATGAAGACAATAACGAAGACAATAGGTGAAGCTGATGAACATGAAGAACAGTATACTCGCTGAATTATGGAAGAACAGAGCTTATTATTTGATGGCAGTACCGGGTTTGGCAGTGTTGATTGCGATTTCGTATCTTCCCTATCCGGGAATGATTCTCGCATTCAAAAACTTCAATCCGTTGGACGGGATTTATGGCAGTCCATGGRCTGGATTAGAAAACTTCAAATTTTTCTTGAGTAACGGAGATTTCCTGCGGATTACGTTTAACACGCTATGGATTAACTTCAATAACATTTTATGGGGAACGATCTTAGCTGTTGTATTCGCACTTATGCTTAATGAAATGAAAAACCGATCAATGAAAAAGTTATTCCAAAGCATTATGTTTCTCCCTTATTTCTTTTCCTTTGCGATCGTAGGGAAAATCGTTCTGTTGTTGTTCAGCAATGACAATGGCCTCGTCAACGGGATCATTGAAGTCTTTAATGGAACTGCGAAGCAATGGTATATCGACCCCGAGCCGTGGGTAAAGATTCTTGTATCAACGAATATATGGAAAAACGTTGGATATACCGTAATTATTTACTTAGCTGTTATAACCGGTATAGATGAAGAAATGCTAGAAGCAGCATCGCTTGATGGAGCTTCCCGCCTTCAGAAAATACGTTATATTCTAATTCCAAATCTAATCCCTACTATTATCATTTTGACGTTGATGTCGATCGGTAGAATCTTCTTTGGTGACTTTGCACTAATTTTCGCCATCATTGAAAATAATGGCATGTTATTCGAAACGACGGACGTTATTGACACTTATATTTACCGGTCGATGATTACTGGCGGCGGAGAATACGGCATGATGACTGCAGTTGGTCTATCTCAATCGGTAGTGGGCTTTATCGTTGTATTAGGGAGTAACTGGTTGGCCAAAAAATATGATAAAGACTCAGGATTGTTCTAATCAGAAGTGAGGTGAATGGAATGAAAAGTAATACTATTAAAAGGTTTAATATCATGGATGTTCTGATTTACACTGTGCTTACTCTATTTTGTTTGTTGACAATAGTCCCGTTTGCCTTGGCGATCATCGTGTCAATCTCGAGTGAAACGTCGGTCGTTATGAACGGCTATCAATTTATCCCGGACGCATTCTCGTTATCGGCATATAAAGTTATCTTTGCAGACGGTGTTGTGTTAAAGGCTTATGGGGTTACTATTTTTGTTACGGTCGTTGGAACGATATTTTCATTGATTATCTCATCATTGCTTGGATATTCAATCTCTTTATCGAAAGTGAAATACCGTAATATTCTAGCTTTAATTATTTTTATTCCGATGGTATTCAGCGCAGGACTAGTTCCTTGGTATTTGAATTTGACGAAGGTGCTTGACTTGAAAAATACGTTGCTTGCGTATATTATTCCGATTGCGATGAGTCCTTTCAATGTTTTCTTACTTCGAAACTTTTATAAGTCGATTCCACCGGCATTATCGGAATCAGCTGAAATTGATGGGGCTGGTCCATGGTATGTATTCTTTAAGATCATTACACCATTATCAGGACCGATATTGGCCACGATTGGCTTGTTTGCATCTTTGTCTTATTGGAACGATTATATTATGCCACTGTGGCTAATCGATGATCGTAGTTTATTCTCAGTGCAATTTCTGTTATACCGCATCAATTCGATGATTCAGTATATGAGTATGAATTCGAATATGGCAACGGTTGAAATGCCATCTCAAACATTGGTATTCGCCTTGTTCCTTGTAGCAATTGGTCCGATTATTCTCGTCTATCCTTATGTACAAAAGTTTTTTGTCAAAGGAATTATGATTGGGTCTGTGAAAGGTTGATCCCGACAACTTAGTCGGTCAGCATATATATTAAATAGACAAAGGGAGCGATAGTATGAAAAACAGAAAAGGTAAAGTAGCCAGTATTATTCTTTCAACAATATTAGCAATAACGATGCTTGCAGGCTGTGGCAGTAATAATAATGGGGGAGCAGCACCTTCTCCAACACCAGTGAACGGCGAACAGACGCCCGCAGGTAAAGAAGTGACGTTGCAAATTCTATTCCCAGGAGATCCACCGCAAGACTTGGAAGCAGTATCCGCTACAATTTCCGAGAAAATGAAAGCTGATGGTCTTAACATTAAGCTTAACTATACTTTCGTTCCATGGGATACGTATTGGAATAAACAAAGCTTAGTCGTCGCTGGTGGCGAAGATTTCGACTTGACATGGTCTCAGGTTGCCTATTTGCCACAAAGCGTAGCAAAGAACATCTTGTTACCGCTTGATGAGCATTTGGCTAGCGATGGTCAACAATTAATGGAAAGCACGCCGGACTATGTTTGGAAAGGCGTACAATTTGACGAGAAAATCTATGCGATTCCTCGTGTTGTACCAGTCGCACAAAATAATGATACTTATATGATTCGTGGCGACTTACGTAAGAAGTATAACCTTCCAGAAGTTAAAACATTAGAAGATTTCGAGGCATATTTGGAAGCTATAAAAGTGAATGAGCCGACAATGATCCCATCAGGTGTTATAACGACTGGACTAGGCCGTGAATACATGCCTAGCTA
>NZ_JBFUHJ010000054.1:0-25646 GCF_056402455.1 Paenibacillus sp. P4_A7
AGCTGCTGCATCGTATAAATTTTGCCGCCCTGATAAACGTTGTTCACTATTTTGTTAGCTACACCAACTTTAACAAAGAAACCATTAAATACCCAATCCCCGCCCGGCCGTCGCTGTACCATTGCGCGAATATCGTAAAAGCGATCATTCACGCGGTCTAATGAAATCCCTTTTTGAATAATTAAATTGGAGTTCTTTGATGCATTTAACCGTTTGTACACATCTGAAAGCGATCGGTAATGTTTGTGTACTTGGTTTTTTTTCTTGATTTGATATAAATCATAGCCAGAATCGACTTTCTTCAGCTTACATACGCCAACACCCATAGATCCTATATCTGGCTTCACATACAGAGTATTGTAACGATCGATCATCATCTGTAAATTACTTTTACTGAATGACACTGTTTTCGGCACATATTGTTTCAGCTTTTTGTTCGCCTTTAAGTACCTGCATACTTTTAGCTTTCCTCGAATGTTTTTGCTCGAGTATTTTTTCTTGTACATGATCAATCACCTCCACTCCAATGTATGAGAGAAGAGGATAACAAAATTGTGCGATCGTTTAGATGCAGCAAAAATACATAATGAAAATAATAGGGTTGGCAAACTCGAAATCAAAAAACCGCGTTCCATCCGACAAATCGGAAAAACGCGGTTTCATGTTTATTTCCCTAGCAAAATCTTCGCATAAGGTGAATCAATTGGCAGCATAATAACAGGCTCATTTTTCAGTGTCGTCACGTAGCTCTCTAATGTGCGATAAATGTTATAAAATTGTGGATCCTTACCGTATGCCTGATTATAGATCTTAGCCGCTTCACCTTCGCCTTCGGCAATAATCTTCTTGGCGTCGGCCTCCGCTTGTGCGAGAAGCTCCGTCGCTGTGCGATCCGCCTTAGACGTTATTTTCCGTGATTGCTCATCACCCTCTGACAAATAACGAGCGGCAWTAGATTCACGATCCGAAATCATCCGATTATAAACAMTTTGTTTATTTTCTTCTGGTAAATCGGTACGCTTAATGCGTACATCAACTACTTCAATCCCATAATTATCTCTCGTCAATGCTGCAATAACATCTTTCGTTATCTCATCGTTGATGTTACCCCGCTCCGTATTCTCGCTAATGATATTTTCGTAGTTTACTTCAGAAAGCTTTCGGCGAACTGAGTTATATACCGCTTCATCAATACGTTGAATACCCCCGCTTACCGATTGTACGGTTCTTAAAAACTGCGAAGCGTTAGTAATACGCCATACGGTGTAATTATCAACGACAATCGGCTTTTGATCCTTCGTTAAAATCGTCGTCGGACTGCTATCATAAGTCATCTGATATTTAGGAAGCGTCGAAACATTTTCGATAAACGGTATTTTTAATTTCAATCCCGGTTCTGGTACCGCCCTAATCGCTTCTCCGAATCTAAGAACGACCTTATACTCGCCTTCTTTGACGATGTACATGGAACCCGATACGAGTATGATTAATACTACGAATGATACAAGTGCTATCCATTGGTTTTTTTTCATTTTGCAACGCCTCCTTCTGGAGCAGTTGTTGTAGGTGGAGTTGTTGAACTAGTTGAACCGCTGCGCAGCAGCTCATTTAATGGCAAGTAATTAACAGTATCACTATTCGAATTCGTAATAAATATTTGGGCATTAGGTAAAATCTTCTCTAATGTTTCCAGTATTAAACGACTCTCTGTTACGGTTGGATTATTTTTGTACTCATTGAATATCGCGTTAAATTGTGCCACGTCGCCTTCCGCGTTCAATATCCGTGATTTTTTCTCCCCTTCTGCGTTCTCAAGAAGAGCTTGCGCCTCGCCTCGCGCCTTAGGAATACGATCATTCTCATATTTGGCCGCATTATTAATTTTCGTATTTTTCTCTTCTCGCGCATTCGTCACTGCTCGGAATGCTTCGGCAACTTGACCACTTGGCGGCTCTATATCCTGAAATTTAATATCGACAATTTGGATGCCAGTTTTGTATTTAGCCTGCAGCTCAAGCAGCTTCTCTCTTACCTTATCTTGAATAACCGTTTTACCATCCGTAATCGCATAATCCAGCTTCTCCGAGCCAATCACAGCGCGAATCGAAGAACTTGCCGCATTACGAAGAAATTGCTCTGGATCATCGATATTGTATAAATAATCGTGAATGTTGCTTATTTTCCATTGTACAACTGCGTCCGCAGAAACGATATTTTCGTCTCCCGTAATCATCATCGCTTCTTCTTCAACCGGAACAGCCTTATCCCCTTCTTGACGGTAACCGATGTGAATACGCTGCGTCAGCTCCGCAGGAACTGTTACAACCTGTTGAATAGGATAAGGCCATTTGAAGTGCAGACCCGCTGAGGACTCACTCGTATATTTACCAAATGTAAGAATAGCTGCGCGCTCCTGCTCCTGTACCGTATAGAACGAAGATGACCCAATAACAATGATAATGACTGCAGCTGCTATACCTAGAACCATTTTTTTAATAGTGCCCGGTTTAAACTCATGCTGTGTTCGGCCGCTCATACTATGATTCTGATTCGGATTTTGATCCATGGAACTCAATAACATCTCTCCCCTTCTAAGCAAATATTTCAATATAGTAGATATTAGGATATTACGAGCGATGCAGGAAAAGGTTTCCATTCATTCTACAGCTAAACCATACGACAGCAATTAACAAAAAAAAAAAAAAACAGGACAAGTATAACTCCCTTGGCCTGCCCTTAATGGTAATAGACAAACATGAAAGCGTTAGTCTGACTTGCCTGCTTTAAGCATTTCGCCGATAGCCCCTATGCTGCCCAGCGTATCAACGGCTCTCGTTGGTAGGAATATTTTATTAGCGGCTCCTTGAGCAATATCTGTCAATGCCTCTAGTGATCGGTACGTAAGCACGTTTTCATCCAAGCCAGCTGAGCGAATGAGCTCAATCCGGTTTTTCTCTGCCTCTGCTATGGACTGAATCGCTTTTGCTTCCCCAAGCGCCTCTAGCTCCTGTGCATGTCGCTGACCCTCAGCTTGACGAATTCGAGCTTCCTTGTCACCTTCTGCTTTTAAAATCTTACTTTGTTTATCGCCTTCCGCTCGCAAAATCATGTCCTGCTTGGCCGCTTCCGCCTCAAGCACTAATGCGCGTTTACTGCGTTCTGCTTTCATTTGCTTATCCATCGCATCCTGAATATCCGTAGGCGGCTGAATGTCAATAACCTCGACACGTTCGATTCGAACGCCCCATTTTTCCGTTGCTTCATCAAGTGCTACACGGATATCCGACGAGATTTTCTCACGGCCTGACAGCGTTTCATCCAGCTCCATTTTGCCAATAATTTGACGCATGGTAGCCGTGCTTATATTTCGAACACCATACACATAGTCGGAAATCCCGTATGTAGCTTGTTCCGGGCCGGTTACTTGGTAGAAAATAATCGTATCGATTTTTACTTGTACATTGTCTTTTGTAATAACCGTTTGGGGAGGCACATTCGCTTGCTGAATACGTAAATCGTGATAAGTTCTTACATGATCAATGAATGGAATAAGGATATTCACACCAGGCGTAAGCAAACGATTAAATTTTCCCAATCGTTCCACAACACCAATCCTCTGCTGCGGTACTATTTTAATAGACAGCGCAACAAATACAACTACAATTACGACTAATATAATGATTACTGTCAAACCCATTTTCAATTAACCTCCCCATTTAGTAACTTGCAGCACAGCACTTCCACGACTAACAACAACAATAGAGTCTCCTTTAATTAAAGGTTCCTCCGATACAGCGCTCCATGTTTCATTTCCAACCTTAACAATTCCATGAGCGTCTGCCGCAATATCCTCCAGCACAATGCCTTGCTTTCCGACTAACTCGTCCACAACATCCTTAAATCCTCGTGATGACTGAAATCGACGAGTGAGCGGTTTAGTAAATACCGTCAGAATAAGCGCTGACGCACAGCCAATAACTACTTCCAGCAATATGGCCCCTGGAAATATTAGGTCGATAACCGCAGCTATTACGGCCCCAATAGCAAGCCAGAGCAAGTAAAACGTAAGCGAAAGCATTTCGACGACGATTAAAATACCGGCAATAATAAGCCATATCACCCACATCTCCATCCATTCACGCACCTTTCTTAACTATTGTATTCTCCAATGTCAGGTGTATGACCTGATTAATTTGAATATATGGATGAACAATGTCGATTCTTGTATGATTACTAGTTAAAAAACACTTGCCAAAACCCCACTCTAATCTGTACAATCTACAATGGTTATTACATAAACAATAAAATAAATGGGGGCAAGCTTTAACATGAAAAAAGCGATTGGAATCCACGAGAGACCTCCTATGGGGCAAAGCATTATGCTTAGCCTGCAGCATCTATTTGCCATGTTCGGCTCAACCGTACTCGTTCCAAATTTGCTCGGCGTCGATCCAGCAATATGCTTGCTGATGAACGGTATTGGTACTTTGCTGTATTTATGGATTTGCAAAGGTAAAATACCTGCTTATCTAGGCTCAAGCTTCGCTTTCCTCGCTCCTGCAGGCGCCGTTATCGGTGATATGTCTGCTGGCGGCGGCAATTATGCAGCAGCATTAGGCGGATTCATCGCAGCTGGCGTCATATTCACTATTGTCGCAATCATCATACAATGGGCGGGCACAGCTTGGATCCATGTCGTATTTCCACCAGCAGCAATGGGTGCTATCGTCGCAATTATCGGACTAGAGCTTATCCCTGTTGCTGCAGGAATGGCTGGCTGGATCGTTAAGCCTAGCGACCCGGACCCCGCCAGCTGGGTGCTTCAGCCTAAAGTGGTCTTGCTGTCCACAATCACGCTAGCAGTAACGGTACTCGGCTCCGTTCTATTCCGAGGCTTTATGCGTATCATCCCTATTTTGATCGGGATTGTTACCGGCTACGTCATCGCCTACTTCATGGGTTTCACAAACTTCTCTGCTGTCGCTGACAATGGCTGGATCAAATCGCCAGAATTTACGTTTCCAGTATTTGAGTTAGCGGCAATTTTGGCAATCGCCCCTGCGGCGTTAGTCGTTATTGCAGAGCATATTGGCCATTTAGTTGTTACTGGCAACATCGTCAACAAAGATTTGTCAAAAGACCCGGGTCTTCACCGCTCTATGTTAGGTAACGGTATTTCAACATTGCTATCAGGCTTTGTCGGTTCAACGCCGAATACAACCTATGGAGAAAACATTGGTGTGTTAGCCATAACAAAAGTTTATTCTACCTTCGTTATTGGCGGAGCAGCAGTAATTGCCATCGTCCTTTCTTTTTCAGGTAAATTTTCGGCACTTATTTCTGGAATCCCAGAACCAGTCATGGGCGGCGTTTCATTGCTCTTGTTCGGGGTTATCGCATCCTCAGGACTCAGAATGCTGATCGAAGCGAAAGTGGATTACAGCAAGCCAACTAACCTTTTCCTGACGACTGTCGTATTGGTTACTGGCCTAAGCGGAGTTAAGCTCACGATTGGAGATTTCTCCCTTTCAGGTATGGCTCTTGCAACGGTAGTCGCTATCGTACTTAGCCTGCTGTTCAAAATATTTGATGTGTTAAAGCTTTCTAACGATCACGAAGCTTCAGATCATTAAATAATAAAGAGGCTGTCCCTCAAGGTCTACGACCTTTTGGGATAGCCTCTTTTGATTTTATTGAAGCAACCTCTCCTTCCGCTACATAAAATAGATCAGAAGGAGTGGCACTAAAATGGCAACCTATCGAATTATCGTTGTGCTATCTGATTTTATGCTTCACTTATTAGATGATAATATAGTTGTTCATTCCTATCCTGTTGGTATCGGCAGAATGGTCACCCAAACGCCAGTTGGAGAATACACGATTATAAACAAACAAGCAAACCCTGGCGGTCCGTTCGGCGCTTTTTGGATGGGACTATCCAGGCCTCATTATGGCATTCATGGCAATAACGATCCATCCTCTATCGGCGGGATGGTTTCGCATGGATGCATACGCATGTATAACGACGACGTAATCGCTTTATCACAAATTGTACCGATCGGCACTCGTGTGACTATTCGTMTATAACCGGCGTGTGACTATTCATCACTGCTTTCTTTGTAACAGAGCAGGAGAGCTGCGCAATTATAGAGGCTGCATCTCTCCTGCTATCGTCATCAAAAATTATGTTACTGTTACTATCATGACTGCACTTTCCGTTACGCCCAATTCATTCACGAGTTCAGCACGATATTCATAAACACCGGAAATTCTGCCTGTAATCTGGGTGATAATGGATTGAGCGTTAGGAGTTTCAGCGGTCAGCGGCTTTGTTTCGATTAGCTGTCCRTTCTCGTAAAGACGGTACTCCGTTGCGTTTGTCCCCCACCACATGTTTAATGTTACCTGGTACATCCCGTCATGGTCCCAGTTGTCGTTAGAGAGCACCGGTTTCCCTGGGTTCGCATCCGTCACGTTCACTGTCATCGGTTCACATCCGGTCATGCCTTTATCGTTAATCAATTCACAGGTGTAAACATAAGTTCCATTGAGCTTGCCCGTCACTTGTACAACCGCTTTCTGAGCATTCGGAGACGCGTTTTCCAACGCTTGCGAATGAATCAATTTACCATTCTCATAGAGCTTGTATAACCTCCCGTTCTCGCCCCACCACATGTTCATCGTGATCATATAATCCCCATCATCGAGTCCGGTATCATGATCGTTATTGCTCGATAAGCTCGGCTTGCCCGGCAATTTGGATGCAGGTTCGTAGAGAGTTAGCACCCCTATATCTTCACTTCCACGCAAGTATACGACATCGTTCTGTGAATATATTGCTTTTAATTCCAATGGGCCGGTTCCAGATCCGCTGATGATTGGATAGGCAAGAGTTGCCACTCCCGAGGCATCTGTCACGGCGTCACCTACTGTCGTTCCACTCACTTGGAACGATATGGATTGCCCCATAAGGGATACTCCCTCGCGATCCCTCAGCGTCGCCTGCAGTGTTGCTTCACCTCCGATTGGCGCTTCCGTATTAGATACTTCGAGGGTTGTACTGGAATAAATCTTGAATTGAACAGTCTCAGTTGCCGTGTTGCCCGCATAATCCTCAGCAGTCACGATCAGCGTGTGAGTTCCGCTCGCCGTAATCGGAGTATTGTCCGTCCATTCCTCTCCATTGATCGATACGTTCCTCTGTTTCAGTCCGCTTCCCATATCCTCTACAAATATAATAGGAGTCACTTGATCGGCATAGCTCTCTCCTTCTTGTACCTCGGATATAGCTATTATAGGTCCCGTTCGATCAGCACTCTCCAGTAGCATTGGCTTGAACAAAGAGGACTGCTTACTTGAACCAATACCGCTGCCCCACTCCACATAACCTCTACGGCCATTGCCGTCATTCTCATTGATAAGGATGGACATGCTAAGTAATCCATCAGTTGGAACGATTGGAGCTAATTCACTCCATGGCAATGCCAATTTGTATATCGTATCCTTCGCAGTCTCATCTCTTGTGACTTGTAGATCAGGATTCGTTATGGAGCCGGTCACAACCCCTTGCGGTGCCATCCACCTATAGAGCTCAGGGCCTTGCGGGGTTAATGCCATTCCATACTCGTACCACTGTAGATTCTCACCCGGCATCCCCGCAGATATGGCGAACTGTATGYTGTCTCCTGCCCAGATTTCATCACCTTGCTTGGACTGAGAGAATAAATCGTCATGGACGCGAGCATACAAATATAGATGATTGTCGTCATACGTAGACCACAGCTTACCGCTGAAATCTTCAGTACCCTTATGGGCAGAAATTCTTGAATTCACGTCTGCTTCAAGATCAATACCCGCTAGATCCTGTAGGTCTTCTTCTTGTTCCACTGTTCGGAACGGAAGCACAACCATTACCGCTGATGGAACAAGCTTAACGGTTCCATCACTCCTCAGAGTAGCTCCATCTTCCATATAGAGCTTAAATTGATAAGACAGCAACGTCCCCTCCTGTAAACCGGATAACGGGAAATCGATGGTTTGCACGCTATTTCCAGGTAGGGTCACATCATAGAATTCCGTACCAGAAGTAGCTCCAATGCTCCAATCGATCTGTGTTAAGTGACGTTCCGTTGGTCTTTCGTTCATGATCGTTACTTCAATAACTTCCGAACCGTTTTTCACCACATGCTTGGATGATACCTGTTCGGCCTGCTCTATCACTACCGTCTCGGACAAACCAGCAATTTTAGCACCTTCAGAGAAAACTGAAGCTGTTGCTATCAGGGTCCCAACCTCATCTATCCCTGGAAATTGTACCGAATAATCGCCGGGTGCGTTCACGGTGATTTCCTGGGAAACACCTTGGAAGCTTACTTTAGCAGTTAACCCATCCTGTTGGCCAAGATCGTTAACCCGAAGCGTAAGTGTTACATCATCACCGGTATATGCCGGAATACTTTGCAAAGAAAATGWGCTGCTATGAACAACGCTTCCTAAGTCGCCCTGCAAGAATAGAGGCTCTCCAGTTAATGTCAGATATACTTTTCCTTGTAATGGCGAATAGGTGGTCACCCTCCCCATCATATCTGTCACTGTAAGTGGATCTTGCGTATTTACGGTTACATCTTCTTTGTCCAGTGACCACAGGACATTAATCTTTTCGTTATTTTTATCAAATGTATAGTGATAAATGCCATCCACTACCTCTTGACTCAAAGGGCTCGCTCCCGTTAGCTGTCGTGTAAGAGTAGCTAGAGCAACATAAGAAGGCTTTGGCGTATAGGATCCTAACGCATCGCCAGTATTGTGGATGACACCGAAATTATGCTCATTGTAGAGTTTATCCGTCCCGGTATCCATCATGTTGTACCAGAATACTTTCTCGACACCCGCCGCGATACTCAGCACATAACTGCGGATCAAATAAGAAGCCTGTGTATTTTCATCAACACCTGTAGGGTTTAAATGGGTCGGCCAACCAATTTCCGAAAACCAAAGAGGGATGGTCTCACCGTCATTGTGATCGCGTACAAGCTGATTGAGCATGTCAATCTCCTCCAGCAGCCCTTCCGGCGATTGGGGATAGCGATACGGATGAACAGAAAGTGAATCCATATAATCCAGTCCGCCAAGCTCGAACAAGTCTTCCAGCCACTCAAACGGAATATCTACTGTAGCTCCGCCAACGACATTCAGATCGGGACGAACCGATTTGATAGATTCAAAGCTTTTCTTCAGCATATTGAAGTAGATGTCCGCCCTTGAGGCAGCAGGACCATTGCCACCGAAGTAAGGGAGGTTGAATTCATTCCATATCTCTCCCGCTTTCAACTGGTTGCCGAACTTCCCGAGCATAGCCTTCACATAGTTTGTGTATGCGATATGCGCTTCCTCTGTATAAGGCGTTTGTCCTCCGTCATAATATTTATTACTGAACGCGAAGGTAAGGAACGGATCAATGCCAAACCCCTTAAACGATTGCATAGGAAGGGTGAACTTCGGATTGAACGAATACTGGCCTTTATTAATCTCTACTTCTGACCAAAAGAAGGACTCACGTACATTTTTGATGCCCGCATATTTGAGAAGTGGAATCATTTCCTTATTCCAATTGATTCCAAAGTGCGTCTGAACGCCGAATGGAGACTCCGTCACCGCTGATAAATCAAATTCGGGAAGTGCAGCTAATGTTGTTTCCTTCGTTTGGATCAAGGTTCCCGCTAGATAAGCTTCTACCTTCAGTCTATAATAGCCGTTTTCTGGCACCGGTACATTAAGCCGGAGCTTTCCCCCCGTGACAGGAGCGCTTCCTGATGATGCCGGCTCTCCCCATGCATTATAGATACTCCACTGAATAGCATCACCAGTCGTCAGGACATCGAATACTCCAGATTGACTTCCCGCGAATACGTTACCGACTTGAACCTGAGCAATCGCCAGTTCGGGGGCTTCGATCTTAACCCGAATATCATCCAGCCAAATTGAGCCAACGGTTTTACCCGTTCTCATTGAAGCTTTCGTCAACTTAAACTGCATCTTCTTGAGGGGACCACGCCAAACTCCATCATTATTTCCACCCCATTTTGTATAATTGATCCCCGATGTAAAGGAGCTAACCGTGACTTTCTGCCACTCTGTAGACGGGTTCAGAATAATCGTCTGTTGATGATTCTGATTGGAGTTGTCGATCAGTATTAAATCGAATTTAGCCATATCTCCTGTTTTCACCCAGAAGCTGAGCTCCATAGCGTCCACAGGCAGAATACGTTTGAACAAGTACTTTTCTAAAGAAACAAAACTGTTCGTATATGTCGAATTGCTGCTGAAATTAAGCTGCAGCTTCCCTGAGGAGCTGCCAGTCTGAGCGTTCATCGAATCCAGGCTAAATTCGCCGTTTCCCAGTGCCCCGCCACTTCCTATTAAAAAGTCCCATGCCTCGTCAGCGCTTTCGAAATCACCGATAGTCAATTCGGGGGTGCTTACATTGGCATAAGCCTTGGGATCTGACATGCCTGGTATAGCTGGTAATATAAATAAAGAAAAAATGAGGGTAAAAACAATTAGTTTAGTAAGCGCTATCATTCTTCTGCTCACGTAAAACCACTCCTTTAATGTAGGATGGTTTATCAGCAAGAGGGACTCATTCTATTGAATCTGATTCATTTGAATGAATCCTCTCACTGATATCACAATTGTTTATTTCAAAAACTCCTTATTTTTTTCATACCATTCCTGCGCTAGCTTCTCTACATTTTCTCCGCCCAGACGTTTCCACTCCTTACGGACCTGCTCCATACCCGCTTCAGGGGTTAATGACTTTCCGCCAGTTACTACCTTCACTTCAATTTGTGTCGCAATAGGAGCGAAAGTTGCAATCAATTGACTCACTTCCGGTAGATCCGGACTAAACGCGATATCCCTGCGGTATTCATTCTTTAGCGCTACTTCTAATGCTTGCGCTTTGACCTGAGCAATTTCTTGGGAAAGGGCATCCTGAGCAGCCATGAGCGGGATCCATTCTGCTTTCGTATTCCATTGGCTCAGAATTGCATATTCGTTTGCATAGGCCACTTCCTGCCGATATTTATCTGCATCGAGYCTTTGCGGAACCTCGCCGTTCACCAGCTTGTAATGGACATTCTCTTCTCCGAACTTCATGCTGTACCACCCCTCCTCCAGCATCCAGTCAAGAAATTTGATGGCCGTTTCGATTTTATCCTCATCCATGTCGCTATTGAAAGCGACCAAGACATTGGAAGGCAATTCTTGATACAAACCGTTTTTCCCATATTTGCTCGACAGTGACTCCAGCGGGACCAACTTGGCATCAGGAACATTCGTCTTTAGATCTCGGATTTCATTATCCATACTCCAGTTACCGAAATAAATCCCTGCCTTACCGGTCGTCCACAGCTGACGTGCACGCTGGAAGTTACTGTCGGTAATATACTCTTTGTCAATCAATCCTTGGTCGAATAATGATTTCTGATAGGCAAGTGAATCAATGAAGCGATCTAAGGTTCTGGCGTACTTCATTTGACCATCTTCCAAGTACCATTGATTCTCATTGGTGAAGAAGAAAGCCCGCATGATTTGGACAGCGTTACCGTTAAAAACAATCGGTACAGTATCAGCTTCACCGTTACCATCCGGGTCCTCGTCTCTGAACTTCTTAGCCACCTCTATCAATTCTTCCACAGTCGTAGGTGCTTTCAGTTGCAGCTTATCAAGCCAATCCTGACGAATCCACATGCCATTGTTGGCTATTGACTCTATGCTCCTTTTACTCGTAATCGCATACATTTCTCCGTTTATTGTCATAGCAGACTTCAAATCAGGGTTTTCCTCTAAATACTTCTTTAAGGTCGTGCTGTATTTTTCGATGTAAGTGTCAACGGGCTGAATGGCACCCTGATTAGCCAATTGAGCGATATAGTTTCTGTCATATTCCCAGATCAAATCCGGAGCACTTCCAGAAGCGATTAGCGTATTTAACTTTTGCTGAGCTTGACCCCGGTCAACTGGAATCCATTTAACCGTTGCCGGAGAATTTTCATTGATCCATTTCGTCCAACGGTTGCTTTCGTAGCTCCCTTCTTCTGTAGGCACACTTCCCCTGTCAAAAGCTGAAATACTTATTTCTTTCTTAGGACCTGATGGGGCAGCATCAGTAGTTAATGTAGCTGAAGGGCTTGTTGTAGGCGATGCTGATTCAGACGGGTTCCCTGACTTCTCATTAGAGCTGCAAGCTGCCATTACTAACATCAAAAGTGATAAACCTGCCATTAGAACCGGTTTTCCAACCTGTTTCCATATTCTCATTTCTTTCATCCCCTTATCGTATAATTATATCTATATCAAGGACAGATAGTCCGATGATATTAACCCTTTACGGATCCGATTAAGACCCCTTTAACAAAATGCTTCTGCAAGAAAGGATATACAATTAGAATAGGGGTAACTGCAATTACGATAGCCGCTGCTTTGATCCCTTCCGGAGTCAGCATCACCTGCTCAACACCTTCGCTCCCACCGCCGTTATTCAATAGGCTTTGATTCACCTGGAGGATCATTTGATAGAGCTTAAGTGTTAAAGTCTGCTGGGCACTCTTCGTAATATATAACAGCACATTGAAATAGGAATTCCACCAGCCCACTGCATAAAACAAAGAGAGCGCAGCAATTATCGGCTTGCATAGTGGTAAAATAATCCGAGCCAAAATTGTCCAGTCCCCAGCACCATCGATAGCCGCAGACTCCTCAATTTCCTCAGGTAAACCTTCCATAAACGTTTTCATGACAAACATATTGTAAGTGCTAATTAAAGCGGGCAGCCACAATGACCAATAGGAATCCATGAGTCCCAGAGATTTTACGAGTATGAAGTTCGGAATAACTCCCGAGATAAACAACATCGTTATGATAATAAAAATAAGCAGAGCACTACGTCCCATTAGTCTCCGTCTGGAAAGAGGATAGGCGGCTAATATCGTCAATACTATATTCAGCAGCGTACCTACAAGGGTGACCTCGACCGTATTCCACATTGCGACCAATAGCTGGCCATCATCGAATAACCGTACATACCCTTCTACATTGAATTCAACAGGCCATAATGAAACTTCACCCGCTGTTATCGCTCTGCTGCTGCTTAGGGATGCAGCTATGACATACCAAAATGGATATAAGGCAAGGAGTGAAAGGAAGCCGAGCAGAACATAATTGCCAGCCGAACCCAAAAGAGACCAGATAGATTTGTTGTTATTTTTGATTATCATCAGTTACCATAGCCCCTTTTCCCCGAGCGCTCGGGTTATCTTATTCACACCTATTACTAGAATCAAGCCAACCACCGACTGGAACAAACCCAAAGCGGTAGTATAGCTGTAATTCATATTTTGCAAGCCAACTCTGTACACATAGGTGCTAATTACATCTGCTACATCCAGTACAGACTGATTTTGTAGAATCAATGTTTGCTCCAGACCGACATCCATCATATGACCCATGCGTAGAATGAGAAGAATCGCAACGGTGCTGCGGATACCAGGGAGCGTAACATGCCAGATTTGACGGAGCTTATTCGCTCCATCGATCTTGGCTGCTTCATAAAGCTGAGGGTCTATCGAAGCCATAGCAGCTAAATAAAGAATTGTACCCCATCCTGCTTCTCGCCATATACCCGACAGCGTGTAGGCTGCTGGCCACCATTTCGAACTAGCCATAAAATAAATGGGTTCGATACCGAATACTTTCTCGAGAACCGAGTTAACGACACCAGTACTTGGCGAAAGGATAGCGATGAAGATACCGCCCAAAACAACCCATGATATAAAATGTGGCAAATACAGAAAGTTTTGCACCGTTCTCTTGTACCATTCTTTGCGTACCTCGTTCAGCATAAGAGCAAGTATAATCGGTACTGGAAATCCGAAAACAAGACTATATACGTTCAAAACTAACGTATTTCGAAGAACTCGCCAGAAATCGATACTTAAAAATAAGCTTTGAAAATGTTTTAATCCAACCCATTTGCTTCCGATTATGCCGTCAGCTAAGCGATAATCTTTGAAAGCTATGATCTCGCCAAACATCGGTGCGTATTTAAATAAAATGTAAAATACGATTACAGGCATCAGCATTAGGTACAAATGACGATCACGTTTCAAACGGTTTAGGCAAGTATGCTTGAGCGAGTTCTTTCTTGTACTTATCGAATTTCTATGAGTCGGCACCGTTTCGAATTCTGGTCGTCGATTCTTCATATGGTTCACCCTTTCGTTGATGAAAGCCCAATCAATGTAAGCAATTTGATCGTAACGCAGGAAGAGGTAGGTGGATATAGACACGTTATGTACACCATGGCAATTCTTATCATTCACCAGTTCACCATTTTTGTTCGAGGTTCATTTTCTTATGGCGACACCTGAAAAACCTTGTAATGACGCGGGGTTTTACTCTCACGACAAAAAAAAAGTGTACAGGAGCTTCCTCCACATTGAAGGAAACTCTGGTACACGTCTGATGATTAAAAGAAAATGTAATTGAATAGACCCTTAGTTTTTGATTACAGTTCACTCCTATACTCGTCCAATGACTTAGCCGCCCAATCACGATATTCTAACGGAGTTTTCCCTGAATACTTTTTGAACGTTCGCAGAAAGCTGCGGACATTCATATAACCAACCGCTTCAGCGATCTCGTTCACTTTCATGCCTTTTTTACTCGATAGCAATTTCTGGGAGGCACTAATCCTTATTCCGATTAAATAATCAATAAAGTTGCTTTCCGTGTATTCCTTAAACTGCTTGGAAATATAAGTCGGGCTTAGATTGAATTTTTGCGCAAGCTTATCTAATGATAGATCACTTTCATGAAAGTGATCTCCAATATACATTTGCATCCGATCAATAGTATCGTTACTGCCACGCTGAGTCCGCTTATCATTGATTTTAGCTGCAATTTCCTCTAAAAAGGAGATTACGATCTTTTCTACCACGTTCAAGTTCTCACTGCGGTTAATCAAATCGTATATGTCGTCTAGTCTACTCAAAGATTCCTTCAAGTCGATACCAATTGATTCGACCGACTGCACCGATTTCATGATGAGATCAAAGGATAGCTGACGGATCAGGTCAGGTGGCAGATTGCTGTCTATCGCCTCACAGAATGTTTCCTTCACATAATCCTTCATTTTAGTGATAGCCGTCTGTTTCAACGCATCCGTAATCCGATCAGACATTCTGCTCAGCCGATAATAATCCTGACTGTCTAAAGGCTGTAGGTCTTCAATAGAAATGACCGAATGATTACCGAACACCATCTTATAATGAAGCGCCTTTTGAGATTCGTCATATGATCGGGGAATTTCCTTCATCTCATTGCAGCCGCGGCCAACACCCACAGTTACAATGAGGTCAAATTGCTTCTTCATAACGTCGAGTATCTGCTCCATTATCGCAAGCGAGCGCAAGTGATTCTGCTCAGCATCCCCTTCCGCAAAACTGAGTACGACTGCTGCACGCCCCTCTCCCAAATCAATGGCAACTCCTGCATTCTCTAAATTAATAATTTCCTCTGCCACGTTACAGAACGCATAAGTATAAAGCGTCTCGTCCCTTGTCTTAAAATCCGCACCTAATTTACTGATTTCAGCCGTACAGACTAGGTACCTCTCTGGAAACAAATGGACACCCACAAATTCAAGATGATGGCGCACAGCCTGATAATCCGTTCGATATCCAACAAGCATATCCATCATGATTCTCCACTTCAGTACCGGCTTCGAATCACGAACATGTTGCTCAAGATCCGATCGATCCAGCACCAGCTTGTCGAACACTTTTTCCAGATAGGTTAGACCAGCAGCAGAACTTTCCTGTATCTGGTCGTCCTTATATGTCCCAGACATTTTGCCGACCAATCGATCAAGCGGTTTAAACGTCCACCGATTCACATAAAACAGTGCGATCAATGCAAGTAAAACCATCCCTATAGCAAAGGCAATCAGCAGATTCCGGGTAACCTTGATTGGTTCATAAATTTGTGATTCCGGCAGGATACTAATTAGCTTCCAACCCGTATAATCGGAATCGCGATAAAATATCGACTGTTTGACTCCATTARGCTTTCCTGTGAAAGACCCGCTGCCTGTCTTGGAGAGAACGCTTTTAATATGAGTAAGCTCCTTAAGATTACGATAGATCTGAGACTTATCGTCGTGAGTCACCACGTTTCCATTGCTATCAATTATAAACATATGGCCTTCTTTACTATCCTCGTAGACGGCTTTAATCATATCGTATAATACTTTTTCATTAATATTTACGGCTATCATACCCTTGCGGTACCCCGGTTTGCTGAGAGCTGGATAGGATCGCACCAATGTAACTACATCTTGGTTCCCGTTTCCGTCCCATACCTGATGGGTAGTTAGCCATTTGAAATACTCCGGCATGTCCTTATAATCGTCCAACCAATTATCAACTAGCGGAGTATCCTTCAAATAGGCTTTGTCCGTCAAAATATTACCGCTTACAGCTGAATAAACAAAAATGGAGGATAGATGGGGATTGGAATTAATAAAGCTTTTCAACTTCGTATTTAATGTGTAGAAATTACTATATCTCTGTGAATCATCCAAATAACTGTCTAACATAAAATATAAAAATTCGAGCTCATCCATAAGCGTTAGCAGATCCTTTTCCGTCTGACGAAAAGTCACCTCGATTTTCTGATCGACCTGCTTCAATAAAGCATGATTCGCATCCTCTAAATCACTCTCCAGCTTACCAATAGTTCCTGTATAAGATAACCAGAAGGTCAATGTGATAATAACCAGAAAAACGATCCCATATATCATCATTACTTTAGCCGAGATGCTGGATTTCATGACTATATACCTCCGCTTGTGAACTTTCTGGATAGGTTGTCTTGACAGGTTGATGCTCTGACGAAGAAACTTCCTGGAAGGTAGCCCATCAGAAAAACTCCAACCACTTGTCCCATCAATAAGTTTCGAAGTTCCTCTTCCCGACCCTCCATTCCAACCGTCACAAGGAATGTATTATTAATTTGTATTATTTATTCCTATTCATATAAGTTTCCGTGTTGGTGCTGAAGTGAAATAAATACAGCCTGACTCATAAAAAGTGAGTGAGGCTGTTTCATATCATATTCTATTTGTTCAACTATTAAGCTTGGTAACCAGTTCCCCCCTTTAACCCAAGCTCAGCCTTGCCTTCTAATAGCCTCATCTGCAATTCACGGATAGGAACCTCTGCTGTATCACAGTTATGCAGCACGGCCAAAGCCGCCGCGGTCCCAGCCGCTTGACCTATCGCCATACAGCTAGGGGTCAAACGTGTTGTAGCCTGAGCCTCATGTGTCGTTGAAATGCATCTGCCCGCCAATAATAAATTGGGACTGTTAAGTGGCACAATGCTGCGATAAGGAATATCATAAGCACCGCCTTCTCGAATGAAATTAGCAGTGACGCCTTTACCTTCCGGATTATGAATATCAATCGGATAGCCGCTTCGCGCAATAACGTCATCAAATCTTTTTCCATCCAGCACATCGGTACCATTCAGCACATATTTCCCAATGATCCGTCTAGTCTCTCTCACACCAATCTGTGCACCTACCGCTGTAACACTCGCTTTCTCAAATCCTGGAATCGATTTTTGGAAAAAAGCTTCCAATAGAAGTACTTGCTTGCGCCCCTCAATCTCGGCCTTGGTCAAATCGTCGCTATTCGTTGGATCAAGTCCAGACACTCGAGATACATTAATGAGCACCTCATCATAACTTGGCCCGCTAAAAAACAAAATACCGTCTCGCTGGATAGGAAGATCAGCTTCCTGCCACTTTTTATAAAAACCCATTACTCCCGTAAGTGGCAAAACATCCAAATCCGCGATCAATGAATCCTTGTAAAATTCAGAAGGATTCTGCTGCATGTATCGCTTAACCTTGTTCAGATCAACGCCCTTCATGCGAAACTTCATTGTCATCGGCTGTACTTTTTGCTCAGCATTCCCTTGCTCCCAAGGAGCTCCAGCCATGTAGGCAATATCGCCATCTCCCGATGCATCGACATATACTTTCGCTTTAAGTGTCGAAATACCACTTTTGTTATACAAGGTAATACTGTTTATGCGCTCTCCCTCAGTCGTAACATCGATAGCCGATGTATGCAAAAGGATCTCTACTCCCGCTTCCAGCAGCATATCGCAAGCCAAAACTTTGTACACTTCGGGATGATAGGGTGTCAATGTATGAGTAAATCCAATGGTGTCTCTCAAATGTCCGGGAGACGCGCCAAGCGACATTAATCGATCAATAATTTCCTGGGCAATGCCCTTAATAACTTGCTCACCAGACGCCGAATGAAAGGTCATCCATGGATAAACCATTGCTGCAGTAGACATCCCGCCAAGAAATCCATAACGTTCTACAATGATCGTCTTGGCACCGTTTCTTGCGGCACTAATGGCTGCAGTAATTCCGGCCGGTCCCCCTCCGAGAACGGCTACATCATATTCCTTAGATAATTTGTACATTTGCAAGTATCCTCCCTTTCATTTTTGGAGCGCTCCCAGTTTAGGTGAAAAAGAAAGGACAAGTTGTTTTCCCTGTCCGAATTACAAGTGTTCCGGTTTATTACGTAGTTCCTCGTATAATTAATTCACTTTCAATAATGATATCCTTGGACTCGTTCTCATCGAGATCTCCACGAAAAATATCCAGTAATAGCCCGATCGCTTCCTGTCCAAGCCTTTTCTTATTTTGTCGCACCGTTGTTAATGGAGGAGAAAAATAACTGGCTGCCTGGATATCATCATAACCGATGACTGAAATATCCTCTGGAACTCGATAGTTCCGCTCGAAGAGCGACTCCATAGCGCCAAAAGCCATCAAATCATTTGCCGCAAATACCGCATCAAAAGGAACATTCGTCTCCAACAGATGCTTCGTTTGGAGTCGCGCTTCTTCTTGATCCGCTTTGCCGATGATGACGAGTGCCGGGTTAACTTCGATCCCTGCTTCAAGCAGTGCCTGACAGTACCCGGCATATCTCTCGTTTTCATGATAGGTATCTACAAATCCTTGGATGTAAACAATCTGGCGTCTTCCCTGCTTCAGCAAATAATTAGTCGCTTGATAAACCCCGCTGCGATAATCCGAGGTTACACATGTCAGCGGTAACGGATCAAACACTCTTTTCCCTATTAGCACATAAGGAATCTTCTGCTGTTGGTAATAGAGCAAATATTCTTCACGAATATGCTCCCCCATAATAATAAGTCCATCTACCTTCCGCCTTGTGCCGATTCTCTTCCAATATTCCTGATCCGAGTGGCTGCGATTAGCGAATAATAGGAGATCATATGCGTTAGCGGCAGAATCTTCTTGAATGCCTTGAATCACCTCATAAAAGATATGATGTGATAGAAAATCCGCTTTCGGACCAAATACAATGACCCCAATATTGCCGGTCTTTCCACCGGCTAAGCTTCTTGCCTGCGGATGTGGAATATATCCGGTCTCTTCTATAATCTCAAGTACTTTCTCTCGAACCTTTGGCTTAACTCCTGGTTGTTCATTGATTACTCGGGATACCGTTCCCCTTGACACACCTGCTAAACCTGCAATGGATTCTAATGTATGCTTCATCTTTTATCTCCAATTGTGGGAGCKCTCCAATTCATGTTATATTTGCATTATCATGMAACATCTTATCAATGTCAATAGATTAAATACTATTTCTGGCCCCTTAATAAGACTGAGGTTCTCATCTATCTGCCCCTTGCTCTCCGCTCCGACGACCAGACAATGCACACCTTCCATATCACGAATATAGGAGATAGCAAGTTGGGCGATGGATAACTGCTCCGATTCGGCCAACTCTCCCAATTTCCCCAGGAATGGACCCGCGTCTTTTCGAAGCTTCTCCGGAATCGTCTGTTGATTCATGAAGAACAAACCTTGCAGATATACACTCCGGACGACGATGATTTTCCCATTATGGTTAAAGTCGCGCACCGCCCCGCATTCAACAAATCTGTGATCGAACACATTCATCGGTATTTGTACAAACTCATAAATGTCATCCCGAATCTGATCGGCAATCACTTCATACTGGACTACAGAATCGGCTTCCAACGAGATGCCTCCTCTTCGGATAAGTCCATTATTCTGCATCTTTTTCATGACTTTCGTAATTGATATTCCATACTTTTCCAGAATGTTCGGATTATGAACCATAAGTGCTGGTATCGAGCATAATTGTAACCGTTCCAAGATCGCTTCGGTCTTATGAACCATCTGGCGCTCAATATCCAATTCACTTGTAAGACCCATATCGATCTTCAGCTTAGAGACGATGTGTTTCCCTGCCCTTGAAGTAATCCCCCAGCTTAAGCTCGGCATCCCCGTACTCATAAGCTGTATCGTAGCAATTCATTCCCGCCTGCTCACAGGCGCTTAACATGGCATTCGCATCCACGTTATGGCTTTGGCTGTTGATGCCATAACCGCTTAAGCCGAGCTGTGCTGTACCCAGCATCATTCTGGACAAGACTAACCCGTTGATTCGGCTGTACGAGGTATCATCATTTACCAACTGCTCCATCCCCCGTCGAGAACCAAGTTGTGTCCCGTTATATATTTGGCAGCATGGGATGCTAGATAGACAACCGCACCCTTGATATCATCCTCGTCAGCCAATCTTCCCATCGGTGTACGTTCCAAATATCGTTTCAAAAAATCGTCAGACGTTATCTCATGCTCGGTGTTCTTCGGATTATAGCCGCCGGGGGAAATGCAATTGACCCGTATATTGTATTTGCCATAATAGTTCGCARGCCACTTCGTCATCCCGACAATTCCCCACTTGGCGTAGGTATACTCAATTCCACTAGTCATTCCACTCTCCCCGTAGACGGGAAAATGAGGTCCTAATATCCCTTGAATGGAAGAGATATTAATAATGTTACCTTCCTTTCGTTCCCGCATCGTACGCACGACGGCTTTCGTTAACAGCATGACACCCAAGCCGTTTACTTGCTGGGCTTGCAGCCATCCGGCCGACGTCGTTTGTTCGATGTTATTCAACCCCGTTCGAGATACGGAATTATTGATCAGTATGTCGATCTGACCGAATTCTGCTATCGTGTTGGTCACAAAATCTTCGATGCTCTGCTCATCAGCCAAATCCAACCGTCTCGCGACTGCCTGACAGCCCTTAACCCTCATAGCCTGCGCTTGCTTCTCGCATTGCTCTAACCCACGCGACGCAACAATTACAACTGCACCAGCTTAACCCAATGCGCTTGAAATATGCTCCCCATACAAGCCCGAACCGCCTGTTACTATCGCAACCTTCTGATCGAGCTTAAACATATCCATAACATTCATGTTCTCGTGCTCCTCTTGTACACATAGATTATCTACTTTTAACCGACTGTCTCCAATCGAATCTTGATCCAGCGGATGTTGCTGACCCCTTCTTCTACAGCCCAAAAAGAAATGAAAAGGATACCAGATTTAAGTAGGCATACCGAAGGAGCTCCGAACTTTAATACGGCAAAATCCCCAGCCATATTACCGGTATGCGTGGTTAGTCCCAGCGATCCGTCTCCCCATAACGGAAACTCTTGCCCATTTATCCACTGTTCTCCATCAATCCTTGATAGATTTGCCCATAAATCAGGTCGATCTGTTCTTCTATAAACAGTTAGAACTTTCCCGTTCTCTAATCCATATAATTGCAAAGTTTGTCCCTTTAATCCACAGGAACTAGGGGGAGTGAATGACAAGCCGGTTAAGACACCTTCTTGCGAATCCCTCTCTTCTATTGTTTGCGTACTGATGGAATAATGATTATCCAGATCCTTATCGTTTTGTTGATCATAGACCCACGCTGCGGACAACAGCCTTCCATCCTCAAGCTCTACCATCTTGGATTCCCAGAAAATATTAACCCTTTGATCATCCGACATCACGTCATAATAGGTTGGCCACGTTTTGCCTTGATCGGAGGATACGAACGTGACCATCTTCATTCCATCGGGACAGTATCCACCCCACCCTCTCCAAGTGGAAGTCGGAAGCAGCCGGGTCCCGTTGCTCAACGGTACAATTGAAGAAGTCATCTCAAAGGCTGGGCCGACTAGCGGCGGATTTATGATCTCTGGTTCGCTCCAGCTATACCCTCCATCAACTGAACGGAAGATCAACTGCTCGACCGCATAAGGGACGAGGGAAGTGTCCTATTTCATTCATTATTTATATGATTTTGAAAATCGGAACGACTCGCACTTGTATCGTGACCGATTCTCTTCATAACCCTGTACCGATCTTTAAAGATGCAGCGTCTCCAGCAGCGTATAGATTATCTTGGCCGCTTCTGCTCGCGATACGGCTCCCGACGGTCGGAACGTACGGTCCGGGTATCCACTCAGAATTCCCGCCTCCAAGGCGGATCGAACGGAGTTTTGAGCCCAGGTAGGAATAGCCGCCTCATCCTCGAAAGAGCTTCCATCCTTCATATCTTGCGACTCAATACCCCTGTCGCCTATGATTCTGGCGACAATGACGGCAAGCTCGGCGCGAGTCACTGTACGCGACGCCTTGAATACCGTTTCCCCCTGTTCGTCATATCCTTTCATCCATCCGGCCTTGATCGCCGAAGCGATATCCGCCCGAGCCCAATCCGGAATATCATCATCATCCGCAAAGGAGGGCATATTCGTTGCGGCTGACAATCCCAGCGCTCTGACAAGCATAGCCGTCAATTGATCTCGCGTCACCGTGCTGTCCGGACGAACCGTTCCGTCCGTATACCCCTGCAAAACCTTCATTCCGATCAATCGTTCCATATATGGCTTGGACCAATGATCGGCCATATCATCAAAGGAAATTGACTTTGCTTCGAACACGGTGTATTTCGCGAGATGAATGGCCCGAATATGAATCATGACATCCTCTTGCGTCGTTCCGCCAAGGTATATCCATCTTGCCTGCTGCTCATTGTAATAATAAACGGCGGCTCGTTTGCCTTCGGTGATGTGGGCCGCTTCGTAATAGAACGTTAAATCGATTGGCTTGCGAACGAAGCGTCCGTCTGCGCCTGTTAGCTCCACCACCGGACCGAGCAGCTTCGGCATGTTGCTCAAGGGAACTTGAGTCTTCGGAACGACAGTCGCGATTACTTTCCCTTTGGCTGCAAAGGCTCCTGCTGGAATGTTAAATTTGAGGATACCCTCCAGCTCGCCTTCAGTGCCTCGAGACGGCTCAACGTCTACCTCGATCGACATCTCCCCGACTTCATCCGGCTCCGGCTTCACCGTAGGATTCGTTACGACTCCGCTGAATCCATCTCCCCCTGTCTGACCAATACTCATCCAGACGATATGAAAGGCGGAAGAACCCGGTACGAAAGCGGATATCGCGATATTCTCATTAGTGCTTGGTGCATGGAAATCCACTTCGAAGCTGCCGTCGCTTCCCGTTATTGCGACAGCATCTATCGACCCCTTTGATGCTAGCAAATATACCAATGTATCCGGTAGCGGCGTTCCACTGCCATTTCGAACCGTCCCGCTTATTTTCACAGTCTCTCCAGACTGAGTGGCTGACGGTACTTGAAGGACGAGACTCGCCGCTGCCGGATTCCAGCCATCCTGGTTCAACAGCCGGAACCGATTGGAACGGAGCTCCGCCGTATTGCCGCTTCCATCTGCGGCGCGTATATACAAATACCAGTCGCCTGTTGCCGACGACTTCGTTAACGTTCCTCCGTTAGCGAACGATGTCCAGCCGATCTCCGGAGCCAACTGGCTCTTCGACCAGACGTACATCAGTTGACTGTCGTCGACTCCGCTCCAATTATCGGATACGGTTACGACTACGGATGCTTCGCTCGACCAACTCTCGTTGCCGTTCGGACCTATTGCAATCGCAGGCGGCGTTACATCCTGCCCTTCGCCAGCCGGTTGTTCATCGCCGATCAGAACGGATATCGGAAGCGCTACCGACATATCCAGGATAAGCAAATCATCCACATAAACATTTGTCCCTTGCCCTGCAGCGCCGGACGATATCATCAGATGATTAACGACCAATCCCGGATGCGCATCCGCGATCGCGCCTTTCCATTCACCGTTCACATAAATGTCGGCAGAGCCTTGATCCATGTCAAAGTCAATCCTAATATCCGACCATTCGTTCAAAGCCAAAGTCGTAGGAGTGGGAAGTTCGTGGAACGTAATCGGCTGACTTTGTTGATCGGAAATAACCTCCATGATTTCTTGCTGCGGGCCGCCGAATGTAAAGGCCGTATCCGAGAAGCTCTGATGGACCTTTACAAAACGCGCCTCGATGGCAAGACCCTGCAGCCCGATTGTAATGTTGCCATCCATTTTCTCGTAGGACCAACCGTTGACCTTCGTCCAATCGCCGCTGTTCGAATTGCTGACGTATACCTCGAGATTTTCTTGCTTCAATCGATTCCCGATCGTACCGTCGCTTTGCGGTTTATTAAATTCCTTGCTGTCTATCAATTTAATCGCATTAATTTTTGTTAATCGGCCAAGATCAGCACCCAGGCTTCGATCCTTATAGTCATAGGCGAACTTGCCAGTCGTCCCGAAGTCGGTCATATTGCCTTGTGTCGGATTGGAATCCGGATTAACGAATCCAATCTTGATTTCCGTACTCGTGGAATCCCTTGACGTATCCGTATAAGTCAACTTCCCATCCGTACCTACCTTCATAATGAATCCCGCTCCAAGTGCATTCCAATGCTGCGAATATCCTTCCTGTAAGGAAACGTACATCTCATTATCGAAGCTGGCCCCGTAGACAGATAACTGAACGCTCGCCTTTCGTGTTGAAGGGAATAATCGGGAGGCTCCCGTTATTTTCTTGTTATCAACATTGTCCGTAATTTGCAGCGAACGCTGGCCCCCCTTAGCTTGGGCGCTGCTGCTTGCCACAACGCCGGCATCCGTTGTTTTCCACCAATAATCGTTCGCCAGTCTGCCGCCGTTATCGGGCGATATCATCGTATTCTCATATTCGAAGTCATCCGCAGCGCCGTGGCTGCGCAGCAAATAACGGTCGAAATCTTCAATCAGCATGGAATAAGCGCCTATTAGTCCAGACCAGGAGAATAACCACGAATCATCGTTCGCCGGTACTTTATCTGCTTGAACGACTGCTCGCTGATCATTAAAGGAAGTCCAGCCCGGCATAGACAGCCTCGTACGTCCAAGCAAGTCCAAATGACCCTTCCATGTCATCGTTTCGTCATCGCTGTAAGCCACAGTCAAGTTGTTGCGATAATAGGTTCCTGCTCCCTGCGCATTATGTCCCGACCAAGTCAGCAGAATTTGATCATTATTATCCCGAATCATCGCTGGGAACGTATTCGTGCTCATAATTTCGCTATTAACAACCGGAGACCATGTTAATCCTCCGTCTCTCGATGAACTGGTGCCCAGCATATATAAATCTCCTCTTTGCTGGCGCAAATACGTTTTTACGTTGCCATTCGCCAATTCGATAACGGCGACCTCAGTAACGCCGCCTTCCCCGCCTACAGAAGGAATAGACAGCTCAGAGACGCTTTTATCCCAGGT
>NZ_JBFUHJ010000055.1:0-25001 GCF_056402455.1 Paenibacillus sp. P4_A7
ATGGTTGAGCTAGCTGAGAGCAACCAACCGGTTGACCTCGTTACATTGACCGCTCATTTGCAGGACCAACAGCTGCTTGAGGAAATTGGCGGCGTCAGCTATTTATCCAGACTGGCGAACGCGGTTCCTACAGCAGCAAATGTCGATTATTACTCGCAAATTGTAGAAGAGAAATCGATGCTTAGACGTCTAATTCGAACAGCGACGAACATTGTCTCCGATGGCTATGCCAACTCTGATGAAGTCGGTGTTTTGCTAAGTGATGCGGAGAAAAAAATTCTTGAAATATCGAATCGCCGTGCAGGCGGCGGCTTCGTCTCTATCCGGGACGTGCTGATGGAGGTGTTCGAGAAGGTTGAACAACTCTATTCCAATCAAGGCGGAACGACAGGCATTCCGTCTGGCTTTACAGATCTGGACAAAATGACGGCTGGCTTCCAGCGAAGCGATCTTATTATTGTGGCAGCAAGACCATCCGTAGGTAAGACGGCATTTGCCCTTAATATCGCTCAAAATGTTGGCGTTCGCGCACGTGAAACAGTAGCTATCTTCAGTCTGGAGATGTCAGCTGCTCAGCTGGTTCAGCGGATGATCTGTGCGGAGGCTAACGTTGACGCGCAGCGAATGCGGACCGGACATTTAGAGGGTGATGACTGGGAGAAGCTTACAATGGCGATAGGCTCCTTGTCAGAGGCGCAAATCTTCATCGATGATACGCCAGGTATTACCGTTGCGGAGATTCGTGCAAAATGTCGTCGTTTGAAGAAAGAACGCGGTTTAGGGATGATTCTGATTGATTACTTGCAATTGATCTCCGGTCGCGGCAAAGCGGGCGAGAATCGGCAGCAGGAAGTATCTGAAATTTCACGTACATTGAAGCATATTGCGCGTGAGCTTGAAGTGCCGGTTATTGCACTGTCACAGCTAAGCCGGGGTGTTGAGCAGCGGCAGGATAAGCGTCCGATGATGTCTGACCTTAGGGAATCGGGATCGATCGAGCAAGATGCTGATATCGTTTCTTTCCTTTATCGGGATGACTACTACGATAAAGAGTCAGAGAAGAAAAATATTATCGAGATTATTATTGCCAAACAGCGTAATGGTCCTGTTGGTACCGTAGAGCTGGTTTTCCTTAAACAGTACAATAAATTCGTAAGCATTGACCGAGCGCACCATGAACCGTCACATGCTTCGTGAATACCCGAACAATTGCATGGGTAACCGTGTAATTGTTCGTTTTTCGTTTGACTTCTTTAAGTCGGACTGCTAAACTAATAATGCTGTCTTTTGGCTAGTGGCGAGAGTCTTCATTTGGAGCTCAATTGATGCTGCTAAGGTAAGAGCAGTAATTTTCGGTGTTTATAAACACCGGACGGGGGTATGATTATGTCTACGGTAGTTGTTGTTGGTACGCAGTGGGGAGACGAAGGTAAAGGCAAAATCACTGATTACTTGGCAGAGGGAGCCGACGTCGTCGCTCGTTACCAAGGAGGTAACAATGCCGGGCACACCATTCTCATTGACAATAAAAAGTATAAATTGACCATGATTCCTTCAGGCATTTTTAATCATAATAAAACTTGTGTTATCGKCAACGGAATGGTTATTAATCCAGAGGCATTGATTGAGGAAATTAACTATATTCATGAAAATGGTTTTTCTACTGATAACTTAAAAATAAGTGATCGCGCTCATGTGATCATGCCATACCATCTTGTGCTTGACGCGCTTGAAGAAGATCGCAAAGGTGATAATAAAATTGGTACAACACGCAAAGGAATTGGTCCTTGCTACATGGACAAAGCTGCGCGTAATGGTATCCGTATTGCTGATCTGATGGACGCGGAAGAGTTTGAAGCAAGAGTACGCAGCGTTATGCTGGAAAAAAACCAATTGATTCAGCAGGTTTATGGCGGCGAGCCGCTAGATGTTGATCAAATCATTGGCGATTACCTTGGCTTTGCTGAAATCCTTCGTAATTATGTAACAGATACGTCTGTTGTGCTAAATAATGCAATCGATGCTGGACAAAAGGTTTTGTTCGAAGGCGCTCAAGGCGTTATGCTTGATATCGATCAAGGTACTTATCCGTATGTTACATCTTCCAACCCATCAGCTGGCGGTGTATGTATCGGTTCCGGCGTTGGTCCTTCGAAGATTCAACAGGTTATCGGCGTTGCTAAGGCTTACACAACTCGTGTAGGCGACGGCCCATTCCCTACAGAACAAGATAATGAAATTGGCCAGTTGATTCGTGATAAAGGTCATGAGTACGGCACTGTAACTGGTCGTCCGCGCCGTGTTGGCTGGTTTGACACAGTTGTTGTACGTCATGCGCGCCGCGTAAGCGGTATTACTGGCTTGTCACTCAACTCGCTTGATGTTCTTACAGGCATTGAAACAGTTAAAATCTGCACAGGCTACATGCTTAACGGTGAAGTGATTGATACTTACCCGGCAAGCCTGAAAAAAGTATCTGAGTGCGAAGCAATTTACGAAGAGTATCCAGGCTGGTCAGAGGACATTTCAGGTGCGAAAACACTTGAGGATTTGCCTGTGAACACGCTCAACTACTTGAACCGCATTTCCGAGCTTACAGGTATTCCGATTGCTATCTTCTCCGTAGGCCGTAATCGTGATCAGACTAATCCAGTTCGTCCAATATACGAATAGAACATATATAATAAGGGTGGCCATTCGGCCATCCTTTTTTTCATTTAAGAGAATGCCCTCCCCATTTGTTGACCATAATGATAGATAACAGATTATGGTAAACGCTGCTAATTTAGATTAATTGCTCTGCGGCGGGATGAGAGGGTTGATTGTTAGATGTTGAAAAAGATTGGGTGGCTTACAAAGCTAGTAGCGTCAGGTCTTATATTAAGCTTTTTGTCGATCTGGACGACAGGATATATTGTAACAAGCTATGTGGAGACGCTGCTCAAGCAGTTTAATCTACCGGTCGAGGTGCCACCAATGGCGATGTCTGGTGTATGGGGCAAGCTATGGGGAGCAGATCCATTACTGACAACAGATACCGCTGAGAAGAATGCTGCGAAAAATGCTGGAAATAAGACGAAAGAGGATCCATCCTCAGATAATGGAAGCGTGAGTCCAAAGGATGACGCAAATCAGTCGACAACTAATTCTGATGACCAAGGGGAAGATCCTTTGGCAGTGGATGCCTTTGGACAAGTAGAGGTGCCGCCGCTCACCGATATTGGAGTAGGCGGAGGAACGCAAGCGAACAGTAGCGGTGCTCCAAAGGAAGGAAATGTTCAGGAAGGAACAGCTGGCATTGATGGTACGGAAACCGCTATTACGACAGATAATTTGACCGATGTGAAAAACCAAATGAGCGATAAGGATAAAGAGCAATTGTTCGGACTAATAATGAACAAACTGCCTCAAGAATCGTTGCAAACGATATCTGAATATGTAGAAAATGGATTAACTGAGCAGGAGCTTACAGCTGTTCAACAGATTATGGCACAGCATCTCGACAAAGAAGAATATGAGAAAATGATGGAGATTCTGAAAAAATATTAATAATTTGAAGGTTACGTAAAGGTTGCCCCATTTGTTAAGCGTATGTTAAAGTATTAGGCGAGTGATCCGACAGGATCATTCGCCTTTTTTCATGAAGGAAAGAGGAAAAACTGCAGCATTAGCGCGAAAGGGAGACAATCATGACCGTTTTCAGGGACAAGGGTCGGATACAGAAGGTATGGAATCAAACGATTCAGTACTTTCGAAAAGACCGATCGCAACACTTGAATGGCAAGACACAGCAACAACCTGTAGAAAGTAAGACGATTACGCCGTTCTGGCGGAAAAAGTCGGTACAAATTAYAGGCGGGGCGCTCGTACTCCTCACAGTAGCCGGCTTTAGCGGAATCCAATATGTTCAAGCAAACACAGTCGGATTTTATAACGTATATATGAATGGAACAGCCGTTGGAACCGTAAACGATCCAGAGAAAGTAGAACAGCTGGTTCTACTTGAAAACGAGGAAGTCCAAAAAGCGAATCCCAATATCAACATGATACTCGATACAGGCACCATTACATACGAATTGGATAGTGCTTACAAAGCAGTACCTGAGACGGATGCTACATTAGACAAGCTAGAGAGCTTGTTTACGTCACACGCTGTTGGTGTTGAGCTGAAAGTAGAAGGCAAGCTTGTTGGAATCGTGAAGGACCAACAGACAGCAGATACTATATTGCAACGTGTACAAAGCAAATTTGCACCTGAGCTCGTAGCAGCACAGAAAAATGCAAAAGAGGTTAAGTCACTTTCATACTCATTAAGCAATGAAGAGGCGGCTCCTAAACAAAAATCAGCAAACAAAGCACCAGGACGCAAAGTCACAGATGTAGGCTTCGTGGAGAAGGTGGCAACGGACGTTGTTGACACAGATCCAACAAAGATTATGAAAGCGGAAGATATCTATAAGACACTTGTGAACGGAAGCATACAACCGACTAAGTATACGGTACAAGAAGGAGACTGCGTAGGCTGCATCGCGCAGAAGTTCGATATCTCACCCGAAGTCATTTACGAGAACAATAAATGGATTAAAGATGACAAGATAACGATTGGCGATGTACTTGATCTGACGGTTCTGCAGCCGGTGCTTACCGTAAAGACGGCTGAGAGCTTAGTTGAAGTGATTGATATTGAGCCGCAGGTTGAAGTGCAGAAAAATTCTGACATGCGCCTTGGCGAATCGAAGGTTATTAAGGAAGGGACGAAAGGCTCCCAACAAATGACCTACAAAATTACTAAGCAAAATGGTTATGTTGTTACCGAAGAGCTGGTATCCAAGGAAGTTATTAAGGAAGCTGTTCCGTCGATCGTAATGAAGGGTACTAAAGTCGTATTGGGCGAGGGCTCTGGTCGATTTGCTATGCCGGTATCCGGATCTAGACTTACAAGTAAGTTCGGCAAACGCTGGGGACGCATGCATAATGGTCTCGATCTTGTCGGGAACAAAGGCATCATGGCATCAGACACTGGCGTAGTAGAATTTGTCGGCACGAAGTCTGGTCTAGGCAAAACGATTATTATTAATCATAAAAATGGATATAAAACCGTCTATGGACACCTTAGCTCCTACAAGGTAAGTAAGGGAGATATCGTAGAAAAGGGCGATAATATCGGAATCATGGGCAATACAGGTAACTCAACGGGTACACATTTACATTTTGAAATTCACAAAAATGGCACTCTTCAAAATCCAGCGAAATATTTATAATTATACCAATATAGGAACAAGAGTACCCCTTATGCTGCGGCTGTGGGGGTGCTCTTTTTTTGTTTGGCGGTTTGCTTAAAAATAAAGGTAAATCCTTGCTGACATGAAGGAAGTTTCATTGTGAAGTACAGGTTAACGTGTGTTAAAATAGAAGCAATACAAAGGACAAGCGACGGGCGGGTGTGACGATGCACGGAAAAATTTTAGTGGTCGATGACGAACAGCCGATAGCAGATATACTTAAGTTTAATTTGGAGAAGGAAGGCCATCAGGTTATCTGTGCCTTTGACGGTGCGGAAGCGGTTCGACTAGCCTTCGAAGAAAAGCCGGATCTTATTTTGCTGGATTTGATGCTGCCGGTGAAGGACGGTATGGACGTGTGCCGAGAGGTGCGTACGAAGCTCCATATGCCGATTATTATGCTGACAGCCAAAGATACAGAAATTGATAAGGTGCTGGGACTGGAGCTGGGGGCGGATGATTATGTAACGAAGCCTTTTAGCACGCGTGAACTGCTGGCAAGGGTGAAGGCACATTTGCGTCGGCAGCAAAAGTCGGAAGCTAGCAGAGACGAAGACGGTGTGGCCGATACGGATGCTGCCTCAGAACCTCAGGGCTTCAAACTATTTAATTTGTTTATAGATACGGATATGTATGTGGTTTACAAAAGCGGTGAGCCGCTGGACTTGACGCATCGTGAATATGAGCTGGTTTATTATATGGCCCGCAACAGCGGGAAGGTTATGACTAGGGAACATTTATTGCAGGCGGTATGGGGCTTTGAATATTTTGGCGATGTACGGACTGTCGATGTGACAATTCGGAGACTGCGCGAGAAAATAGAAGATGATCCAAGTCGTCCCGAGTATATTATGACGCGGCGGGGACTCGGTTATATGATGCGCAACGCTAAGTCCGGAGGCTTCGGTTAAGGATGAAAGGCAGGAGCTTCTTTCGCACGATTCAAGTCAAGCTAGTTATTATATATCTACTGCTCATATTGGTAGCGATGCAGCTGATCGGAGTTTATTTCATTAGTACGGTCAAAAACTCCTTAATTGATAGCTTTACGAAAAATCTCATGGAGCAGGCTGATACTTTATCCAAATTCGCGGCGCAAAGTTTGGAAGCTAAGCCGGAAACCGAAGGAGATTCTTCGGAAAGCACTACGGAGTCTTTGAATCAGGTTGTCCGGAATCTGTTCAGCATAAGCGGTGCCGAGGTACAGGTGCTTGATTCTAATGGCAAGCTTGTGGCGACCTCTCTGCCAGGGCAGCAGTCGAATATCGGGAAGAAAAATAAATCACTGGCGGTTAGCCGCGCGCTGCAAAATATACCCGATAATGAAGAAGAAATTATCGATGATGATAATATTAGGAAAAAGATGATTGCCCAGCCGGTAACCCTCAACGAAAAGGTAGTCGGGGCTGTTTATGTAGTGGCATCGATGAATGATTTGTATGAGACGGTAGATCGAGTCAATCGAATTTTCTTCTCAGGGACATTGATTGCGCTTGGCTTAACAGGCGTGCTAGGCGTATTGCTGGCACATACCATTACGAGTCCCATTCAGGGATTAACGAGACAGGCTGAGGCTGTGGCAGAAGGCAAATTCGATTTACATGTTCCCGTGCTTGGTGATGATGAAATCGGAAGGTTAAGCATGGCCTTCAACGATATGACGATTCGATTAAAGGATGCGTTGTCGGTGAATGAGGAAGAGAACGAGAAGCTCGCTTCCATTCTATCGAATATGAGTGACGGTGTTGTTGCGGCGGACGAGCATGGCCAAATTATTGTTTGGAACAGCAGGGCGCTAGAACTACTCGACGTCGCCAAATGCGAAGGCTGTGACTTGTCTGAGCTACTGGGTCTTCCTAAGCAGCAGCTGTTAGAGCTTCAGCAGCAGGGACGCGGTCAGACGCTTCTGCTGTCGCGCCCAACGGATGAAGACGAGCCTGCTGATAATGATGAGGGTATTCTGAAGGTAACATTTACGCCGATTCATCGGCGGGACAAAGGGATTACGGGTACTATTGCCGTACTTCAGGATGCGACCGAGCAAGAGAAGCTCGAGCAGTCGCGTCGTCAATTCGTAGCAAATGTATCCCATGAGCTGCGGACGCCGCTGACAACCATTAAGAGCTATGCGGAAGCGCTCAATGATGGTGCGCTTGAGGAGCGGGAGCTGTCTGAACGGTTTGTTGGTGTTATTCGCAATGAAACAGAGCGGATGATTAGACTGGTTACCGATCTACTACATCTTTCACGACTGGATTCCAATCAAGCGCCGCTTAGAAGACGGCAAACCAATATACATGAAATGCTGGATGAGGTAGCAGACCGTTTTTCCTTCCAGCTCAGACAGAGGTCAATTAAAGCAGTGGTACGTGTGGAACAGGGGCTGGAGTATGCGTGGCTCGACCGTGATCAAATTGATCAGGTGCTGGATAATTTATTTTCCAATGCAATTAAATATACGCTTGATGGCGGATCGATAGAATTAGAGGCAAAGAAGCCGACAGAAGCAGCATTAGCGGCAATTAGTGTCAAGGATACGGGTATCGGTATTCCTAAGAGGGATTTATCACGTATTTTCGACCGATTCTATCGTGTTGACAAGGCTCGCTCGCGAAATATGGGTGGAACGGGACTCGGTCTATCCATTGCCCGGGAAATTGTGAAGGCGCACGGCGGTACGATTTCACTTCATTCAGAGCTGAATGAGGGTACAACAGTAACGTTTACACTCCCTCTATTGCAAGAAGGGGGTGAGTCGGCATGATGGAAAAGGCAAAGACATCTGCGCTTATAATACTTGTGGTTCTAAGTCTTCTTCAAAGCTATTTGCTCGCGTACAGCATGCCGGGACTCGGTGTAACGGTAAGAAGTGATCAGGATTATGTCAATACGGAGCCAATAGGCAAGCCGACTAGTGTGGAGAGCGTTATTTTTCCCGAGGAGTTAATCATTCACTTAGGAAACAACAAGCATACTGTTCTTTATCCGAATACACAGTTTTACGAGATGATCTTGAACCAACGTATCCAAGGTAGAGAGTTCAAAGGATTTCAGCGTAATCCGTCTGATCTGCTTGATTGGGAAAAGGTTCGTAAAAATGATATTGGGATCGAGCTTCGCTTTAACAACGGTATTCCGGTAGAGCTTTTGCAGAAGCTGCTTAAGCTAGAAGGAGACCTACTGTTCTTAAACGAGACGATAGATCGAATATGGATTTTTAAGACGACAGGAACTGAGGAAATTCGTACGTTCTTCTTTAGTGCTGATGGTCAGATGGTGTATGAGTCCGTAAGGGCCGATCTAACCGTGCGAGATGTTCAGGATTATGTGGGCTTCGGACAGTTCCAGCCGCAATATACAATGACATCAGACGGATTATACTTGCCGACTGCGCCTATACAGGCTACGGAAATGGTATTCCCTTACGAGGTATACTCACCAGACATGATGCAACGCAGCTTCTTCTTCGACCCAAGCACTACGAGGGCCTTTGAGGATCGCAGCGGTTCCCAAATCTTTACGGATGGCAAGCGGGGATTACAGGTGGAGCAGAACGGGATGTGGATCAGCTACACGGATTCGGCTGCATCCAAAAAAACTGAAAATCGGCTAAGCGATAATGTCTATGCTTCGGTTGATTTTATTAATCAGCATGGCGGATGGGATGGGGTACATCGATTCGTCAATCCGTTGCCGGTTGATCAAAGTAAGTATATCCATTTCAAGCAGTATATCGAGCAGCTGCCGGTAATTGAGAATACACCGTTTAAATACGGGTATATGCGTTTGACACTTCAGCAAGGCGTCATTACGGAGTATGCAAGGTCGTTAATTACACTTGGAGAGAATACAGAATCACGCTCGGTCAGATGGTTATCTGGTGGAGAAACGCTGCAAAAGCAGCTTCAAAGCTATGAAAGACGCAGTGAGGTAGTAGCGTTGTTCCCAGCGCTTCAGCCTTTGCCTATGGAAGGTAGTAAGATGCGCTTCATACCTGTATGGGCTGTAAGGCTTGAGGATGGGACGGAAGATGTGCTTGTTCAGGCATTTCCTAAAGGATATGTGCCGCCGAAGGAATTAGAAGTAGACAATGTGACCGGCTTCAATAAAGAAGAAGACGGTTCGGCAGAGAATAAGGCAGCTAAGCAGGACGATGCTGCTACAGGCAGCTTGCAGATGAAGTCAGAGCATAAAAAAGTTGAGCAAGAGGTGGGTACCATCTCGGCTATTGGTGTGAAGCAGCTTAGTTTGGGTAAGATCACTAGTATAAGATAATGAGAAGGACAAGGGCGGAGGTGAGAGCGTGTGGATTGGGGAAGAGCAAAGAGTGTGCTTATTATATCGTTCCTGCTGCTGAATATATTGCTCGGGTATCAGCTTTGGCTGGATATAAGAGAGCAGCTGAACGTTAATGTGAATTCAGCAGAGCTACCGCAGGATAAGCTAGTGCTGATGAAGCAAAAGCGAATATCGCTCACAGCCAATCTGCCGCTTGAAACACCGAAGCTTAGTGATATTACGTACGTGCTCCGTTCGAGCAATGAAGAGAATAAAGGGCCGGTGAAGCTAGACCAGCCGGTCGATAGCGCCATCATATTCACTAAGTCAGAGCTCGTAAAGACGCTCGGTCATGTTATTCCTGGTCTTGATCAATATGCATACGATTTGCTTATGGATCGAAATGGAGTGTTCGTCTTGTACCAGATGGTCGAGGGTCATCCGATGTTTGATGTAAAGCATGTGAAGCTGGAGTTGTACAATAGCAATCAGAAGATAACAGCGTTTCAACAGGACCGAATAGAAGTGTTAGGAACGGGTGAGGCAAAGCAGGTTTTGCCAGCTGCCAAAATTGTCACTAGTCTAATTGAAACGTATTTACCGGATGGATCGGTTATAAGCAATATTCAATTAGGTTATCATGGTCAAATTTTTGACTCAGAGAAGCAGGCAGCGGCTCCCTACTGGCGTGTGATGCTAGAGGATGGAAAGATGTATTATGTCCATGCGATAAGCGGAGAAGTAGCAACCGATGAAGAGCAAGAGCAAGGGGATGCAGCGGCGAACGTTTTACGTTAACGGGAGCAGGAGAAGGGACAGGAAAAAGTAGCTATGGGACTGCGATTTACGGTACTGGGAAGTGGATCGACGGGTAATGCGACAATTATACAAGGCAACGATAAGACGGTGCTTGTAGATGCGGGTATGAGTATGAAGAAGCTGGACGAGCTTATGCGTGAGCGGGGAGTAGCGGGCCATGAATTGGACGCGCTGCTCGTCACGCATGAGCATTCCGATCATATTAAAGGATTAGGCGCTTTCGCACGCAAGTATGAGCTGTCGATATTCGCGAATAAGTCCACTTGGGACGCGATGGAGCGGCATGTCGGCAAAATACCCGCAGAGAAGCGGGTGTATATAGAAACCGGTGAAGAGCTGTCATTTGGATCCATGCAAGTACAGTCGTATCCGATCTCGCATGATGCGGCAGAGCCGGTTGGTTATTGTTTTGAGGAAAATGGTGAGAAGCTGAGTCTGGCCACAGACCTTGGCTATGTAAGTGAAAAGGTTAAGCGTCACATTATAGATTCGGACGTGCTTGTACTAGAATCGAATCATGATACCGAGATGCTGCGAATGGGTCGATACCCTTGGAACACTAAGCGAAGAATTCTGAGCGATGTAGGTCATTTATCTAATGTAGCGGCTGGTGAAGCGTTGCTAGAGCTCATGACAGATCGAACCAAACGTGTATATTTGGCTCATTTGAGCCTTGACCATAACATGATGGACTTAGCAATGCTAACTGTGAATAGTATATTAGAGGATAACGGAATCTTCTTTAAGAAAAATGAAAATCCGCTGCGTGCAACATATCACGACAAACCTACGTCATGGGATGAAGTGAAGCGGAAATAAGTGATTCTAACTGAGCGTCGAGCGCATCAGATTTAGCACTCAATTCTTCTCTGGTCATTAACCCTTTTTCTATGAACAACTCTAGCATAGCGCTTAATGTCAGAACGGTTCGATAGTGATCATCCTTTAAATCAGCGAGCTTCGCAGCAAGCTGCACATGCTCCCAAGAAACAGGTGTTTTGGTCTTCATAATCACATTTCTCCTTTGATGAAAATATTTTTATGGTTTGGTAATTGAATCTATTATTATTTTAGTCATATATTCCGAAAACATTCCTAGATCGAAAAAATAGTTTTGAGTCCTTTATATTGAGAGGGGTGATAGTGATGGGTTTGTTCGATGATGATTTTTATTCGACAAAGGTGTCTCGGCGCGCTGCTAAGCAAAAACGACGGGATGACTTTTCTTCTTCTTCCTATAAAAGTGGAGGGCGTAAATGGTCTAATGTCCGCATTGCTTTTGTGTCTTCATTTTCTAGTGCGATCATTGCAACGCTACTGTTCGGGGTGTTTTTTGGCGGCGGTGATGGTGGTAGTAGAGGTTCAAAAGGCTCCGTGCCGGTGGCAGGTGTTAATCAGAATTTAGATCCCTCGGAACGAACCATTACAGCCTCGGCTAAAGTAAGGCCGGCTGTCGTCAGCATTATTAATGAGCAGCTGTACTCGCTCGGCTTAGGTGATGGCAAAGCGGAGGGTGCTGAGGAAGAAGGCGTTCTGCGTGAAGCGGGCGCAGGTTCAGGCGTCATTATTGCTAAGAAGGACGGCAAAGCTATCATTATTACGAATTACCACGTTGTAGCTGAAGCACAATCGGTGAAAGCCATACTTATAAATGGCGAGAAGCGGGATGCTCGAGTCGTAGGTTCGGATCAAATAACTGATCTTGCCGTGCTTGAAATAGATGCCAAGGGTATTGAGGTTGTCGCTGAAATTGGTGATTCGTCGGCTCTTCGCGCAGCTGAGTTTGTTATGGCGATCGGAAATCCTTTGGGGCTTGGAGAGTCGACTACAATGGGCGTTGTAAGTAGAACGCAGGAAATTGTGCCGGTATCATTAAATCAAAATGGCGTATTCGACTGGGAGCAAGAGGTTATTCGAGTTGATGCGGCTATTAACCAAGGAAATAGCGGGGGTCCGCTAATCGATTTGAACGGACGCGTTGTCGGTATTAACAGTATGAAAATTTCGGACTATGGTGTCGAGAGTATAGGCTTTGCCATTCCGATTAATAATGCGATGCCAATCGTTGAGAAGATCATTAAATACGGATACGTGCCGCGTCCTTATCTAGGTGTCTACACGATGGATTTGGAACAATATTGGGGCCAGCAGGATCTAGAGGAATCACTCGGAGAAATGGGTGAAGAAGTGGTACCTGGTGAAGAGTCTGGCGATACTTCGGATAAAGAATCAGATGGTGCTCCTGCTGATGGGCTTAAGCTGCCTGATGAAGTCTATGATGGGGTCATCGTGCTGGAGGCTTCAGGRCCAGCCGAAGATGCAGGGCTTCAGTTTAACGATGTTATCGTTCAGTTTGATAAGCAAGCAATCGGCAGTACGATGGAGCTTCGTAAATATTTGTACGACAAGAAGAAAATTGGCGACGAGATTGAAGTAAGCTTTTACCGCGATGGGGAATTGAAGGTTACGAAGTTGAAGCTTGCTGATAAGGAACCAGAAGAGTAAGAGGTTAGAGCTGGGTTTTGGGTTTGAGGGATGCTGCAGGATGCGAATGGGAGACCGTTTGTGTGCTGTGGCTTTTTTTTGTGCGGGGGGAGGGGAAGAAGGGTAGAAGTAATTAAGAAACGAAGAAATGAAGTAACGATAGAAGTAAGGATAGCGGTAATCATACAGGTAAGGATACGGGTTTTATGTTCTTTGCTCCACTATCCCTTTAGCTCAGGAAGAATATTTGTCGGATATTCGAAGTGTGTCGAATAGTTGGATCGGTTTTCGAGAGGAATTGTGTCCTTCACATTAGGAGGCCTTTTCTGATATGCTAGGAGTAGACGTTAAAGACAACCATCAACTAGGGATAGGAAGCGAATAAACGATGTATTGTGTATGTAAAGAGCATATTGAGCGGGCATTGGACCGATTTGTAGATGAATATGAAGACGCACCGGATGTAGTGGATTTGAAGGAAACACATTTTGCTGACTGGGATCCACCGCGGAAATGCGATTTATGCGAAGAGCCAGCCACGTTTTTGGTGGTATAGCGCATGCATATACAGATAGCGGCCGTAGGGAAGCTGAAGGAAAAGTATTTGGTGCTTGGCATAGCGGAATATGCCAAGCGTTTAGGCCCTTTCGTRAAGCTCACGCTCACGGAAGTGGCCGATGAGAAGGCGCCGGAGACGATGAGTCCGGCGGAGGAAGCAATTGTGCGCGAGCGAGAGGGCGAGAGGCTTCTGGCGCAGCTGAAGCCTGAAGCGCACGTAGTCGCGCTTGCACTTGATGGCGAGCTCTGGTCAAGCGAGGATCTCGCGACCCAGCTCGATAAGTTAGCCACGTATGGGCGAAGCCACGTGGCTTTTGTTATTGGCGGGAGCACGGGTCTGGCTCCTGCTGTCTTGAAGCGCGCGCAGCAGAAGCTCAGCTTCGGGCGCATGACTCTGCCGCACCAGCTTATGCGGCTGGTGCTGGTGGAGCAGGTTTATCGCGCGGTGAAGATTAATCGGGGGGAACCTTACCATAAGTAGGGCGAAATTCCTTATATATCTATGAATTATGATATAATTGGAAGAGTGCTGTAATTACTACTAGTATTCTAATCTGGCTTATTCTTTATTAGAGAGGGGATTCAAGATGGAAGAAGCTAATGTGGAGGTTCGTAACATGTATACAGGCCCAGGTGGTGGCGCATACACCGGACCCAGTGGTGGACTGTATACGGGACCTGGAGGTGGAGCCTATACCGGACCAGGCGGAGGAATGTATACGGGCCCGGGGGGTGGCGCATACACCGGTCCAGGTGGTGGACTGTATACGGGACCTGGAGGTGGGGCTTATACCGGTCCAGGTGGTGGGTTGTACACAGGACCTGGAGGTGGACTATACACGGGCCCAGGTGGTGGGCTATACACCGGTCCGGGCGGAGGTATGTATACTGGTCCTGACTCAAACCCATATAGAGCTATTCACCCACCGTGGCCTTTATTTGCCGTTGAGCTTCGAAGAATGAGGATGATTTCCCAAGCTGAAATGATTGAGAGAGCATTAAGAAGCATTGGTTGGAGGGGTTAGCCCAGTTTGAAATGGGCTTAGGATCTATATATAAAATTCTCCATTCGCATAGATAAGTATTAACAGTTGATGTAACAAAGGGGCTTTTCCTGACAAAGGAAAAGCCTCTTTTTGCTATTGGTTCAGTAGAAGTGGCTACGTTTAAAAAACGCTTCTCGGTCTCTTCGTTGAAGGCGAGCTCGATGCTGCCGACGCGTTTCCTGTCGTCCAGCGAGATCCTCTTCACGATCAGGTGTAACAGGGTCTTGCGCTGCGTGAACGGCGAGCGGCAGAGCAAGGTACCGAAACAGCTCCCCAGGGAGCGCACGAGCTCGTAGGAGGTTCATTGGAGCTGGAATTTACGCTATTTATTATGTTGGTAATTATCCGTTGTACTCCTATATTACGGGGATAAACATAGATCAGTAGTATAGTCCCATCTATGTCGGAAAGGCTGTATCGGCTGATAGATTCGATAAACACATGTATACCACAGGTTTCCGAGGGCTTTAACTACTCTGGCACTTATCATCTGAATTTTTAGKTAGGAAAATATACCCATATATAGTACGATGAATAGGAGAACAGCACAGCGGGGGACGACATGAAAGAGATTATTTGGTTTTTAGTAGTTGTTGTACTACTTGGGGTAATTGCCGATCTTCTGCAGCCTACGAAAAAGAGGAAAGGCAAAAGGAAGAGGACAACGGCAGGTAGTAGAAAGAAGCCGAATCCTTCAGCCAAAGCCTTCAATCGGAGCTCTAAGACATGCAGACCAGATGAAGTGATACTAGTGACGACCCTTGATGATCTCAAAGTAGTAGTGTTCGATAGACAGCTTACTTTGTATTTCCGGTATCAAGGCTATAAGTCCATGAGGACGGTGTTGCCGGAAATGATGGTGAATTGGATCAAGTTATATCGGACAAGCGCAGGGTAGGAAAGACAGCAGTTCAGGTGAAGTGCTACGCAGATACAGTATGGATTTTGTACAGACTATTCGTTAATAGTAGCGGCTAAGAGGAATTGTATGTCGATGTTGCTTGTGACTGACTAGTTCTGCCGAAAAGGATACTGAGCAATTTCACATGGAGAATTGGGATGGTGGGGTTGTTTAGGAGAAGTTGCGAAAGTGGACCCCAGAAAGAAAACGTACTTTTAAGTTGTAGGGGAGGATATTTGCACTCTAGACATAACCTTTTAAAAATTATTTTAAATTAAAGAATTGGAGATGCTTCTATGGAAATTCCTTATGTAAATATAGATGATCTACTTAATACACGAGCGATAGAGCAAAACAGAATTGAATATAAAGCAACGTGGTCTGAACCAATAAAATTAGCGGTTGTAAAGACGGTTTGTGCATTCGCCAATGATATTCTTAATTTAAATGGTGGGTATATAATTATAGGGGTTGAAACTGACAACGATACAGGGAAGCCTAAATTACCTCCAAGAGGCCTTAATGGATTAAACTTAGATAAAATTCAACAAGAAATTCGAGTTGCTTGTAAGCAAATTGATCCAGATTATCAGCCATTAATTGTACCTGTGACGTATAGAGAAACTGATCTTATTTTAATTTGGGTTCCTGGGGGTGATAATAGGCCATACACTGCTCCTAACGAACGTAATACAAAAGAAAGAGTTCATTATGTTAGACATGCATCAGATTCAGTAGTTGCAAAAGGGGATATACTCCGTCAATTGGTGGAACTGACGGCCAAAACACCTTATGATGATAGGAGAAGATTAGATGCAACGTTATATGATTTGAGTCCAATGCTCGTAAAAAGATATCTTTCGGAAGTTAAAAGTGAGCTAATGAACTTAGAACCTATACCTTCAGATGAAGACTTATATAAGTCGCTTAGAATTGTTAGTCCAGTACATAATGGACTAGTTCCGAAAAACTGTGGACTCATGTTTTTTACAGAACAGCCTAACAAATACTTTGAAGGATGTTTATTTGAGGTAGTTCAGTTTAGAGATGACACTGGCAGTTTAATTGAAGAAAAGCGATTCACTGGACCTATAAATACACAAATTGAAAGTGTCCTAAGGTATATGGAGGATTTAACTAATACGCAATTACAAAAGGTTGCTGGGAAAGCAAAAGTAGAAAGATGTGTAGCATATCCATATGAAGCTTTAGAAGAAGCAATTGTAAATGCGGCGTATCATCGAAGCTACGAAAACTCATCAGACCCAAACAAAATTTATTTGTATCCTGATAGAATAGAAATCATTAGCTATCCAGGGCCTGTTCCTGGCTTAAAACCAGAACATGTTGAAAGTGGTGCGCCAATACCACCATTTCCATATAGAAATAGGCGTATAGGGGATTTTTTAAAGGAGCTTAGGTTAGCTGAGATGAGAGGAACCGGAATTCCTACGATTAGAAGAAAAATGGAAGAGAACGGATCACCACAACCAAAAATTGACTTTGCTGAAGAATACTTTAGAGTTACTCTTCCGGCTCACCCGAAATACCTTGTTATTCACTCGCTTAGGGAAAGTTCCTACCTTTGGTCTATAGGGGAGCGAAAAGAAGCTGTTACAATTCTAGAAAAAGCCTACTTAAGTAATTCAAATTCTGGGGCGGTAGTTGGACAGTTGTTGGAATTTTATCATCAATTTCAATATCAAGAGGATAAGGCGGAGAAGTTATTTGATCAGTTCCATTCGGCATCATTGAGGGAGGAAGTTTTACAGCCATATCTAAGATATTATAAAATTCTCTTAACTGCCGGAAGAATAGAAGCTGCCAAAAAAGTTTTTCTAAAGACTCCAGAAGAAAATTATGAAGAGGATTATTTAGAAGTGGCATTAGCATTTAAAAAACTAAAAATTTACGATAGAGCACACACTATTTACAATAAAATCTATTCATACCATAGTAGTAAAGCAGAGTTTTTACATGATTTTGCAGGTGTGAAAATATCAATAGCTAACGATATTCATAAAATGGAAAAGAAGAATTGGGCAACAATCAGACGTTTGCGTGAAGACGCAATGGATTTACTAAAAAGGGCAATCGTGTTGTTTGAAGGAAATGATAGACAAAAAGCCTGGTGCTGGTTTGATTTGGCTAGAACTTTACAAATATCAAAAGCGAGTACAAAAACTGTTGAGGATGCTTATCTTAATGCTATGCAGTTATGGTCAGAGAATACATTTAAAATTTCATATAATAAATGGAAATCAAGCTCAAAAAGTAGCTAGTAGTTGATAAGGTACTAATTAGCTAATTAATAGTATTGATTAATGCCAACTCTTAAACATTCTAATTATTATACTTAGGAGAATAGTGGTATGCACATGATAAGGTGAACCTTATCATAAGTGACGGCTAAAAATTAGGTGTTGGCGAGGGATAAAGAAGCTGTTTGAGTAGTGGAGAAGAGTGTTATAGAGATATGTTTGTTTATCCCTCTAGAGATAGGCTCTAGGGGGATTTTTGTACGACCAGATACGACAATGTTTTCCATATTCGTGGTATGATTGTGGAAAGGTAGGGAGGGTTTGCTAAACCGTATATTATGGATTATTAAGCGGGCTTCTTAAATAAGACGTTAGTCGAAATTAATTGTAGGAGGCTGATTTGTAATGATGCATGTAATAGAGTTCATAAAAACAGCATTTCCAAATTCAACTGAGGCATTTATTTACATCGCTTTAATTCTATTTACACTTTGGATGTACAAAGAAACTAGAAACAGCTACCTTGAGAATACAAAACTCAACCAGCAAAGAACCGATAAGGCATTAGATTGCTATTCCGAACTTGAGCTAGAGGTATATAAATATTTGAGTAATAACTTGGATTTCTTTAATGTTGCGGAAAAGATGGCTAAAGCATCTTCAATTATGCCATATGAGTTATTAAAAGAATGTTCTAACTGTAAGAAAGAAAATGATAATGAAAGAAGAAAGGAACTCATTAAAGAGTTCCAAATCAAACTAAACAATGAAATTGTCAGCTTAAAATTGAATCAAACTGATCCTATTACTTTTAAATATGATAATAGTGTAGAGTTCATTGAAAATTATCTTAAGACTAAGATTGCCCCATTCGTTTATCCTTTAATACAAACGTTCTACAATTTGATTCTAATGTTAGTTGCCATTTATTTTATTGCTTATTTATCAAATGAGTCATCAAATACGCAAAAAACTTTATATATCTCATTGTTGTTTGCAGTTGTAATTTATGCTGCTATTATGAATCTTATTGTAAGCATGGTAATACTGAAAAAGCGGTTCAATCATTCCTTTTTAAATTGGCTCTTATTTTCGATTTTTGTTTTATCACCAATATCTTTTTTCATTGGACCTTGGTATAGGGGAATCGCAATAATAATACTGATGATTATATACGTCATCTATGCTGCCAAGAAAAGCATTAAGGAATCTGGACAATAGACTTACAAAGTCGGAAGCACCACATAACATGATATTCATGCATTGGGCATACGCCCTCGGGCCCGGCAGAGGGATTCGGGGAATCAGAAGCAGCCCGTCAGCCTCTCCGAGCCTAAGTCTAGCGACCCGTTCGCTGTCGCTCACTTAAGGCTCTCGGGTTCGGAAATGCACGAACGTTATGCGAAAGCTCGAAGTAATTTAAGGAGTGAGTTATTTTGTTTCCAATTGAAATTAATGGAAGATACAAAACGCTTGTCAAGGTCATAAACAGAACTGTTGTATTAATTTCAATATCGGTAAGTTTTTTTACCCTACCCACTATTTGGAGTGTCTCAATAGCTATTATGATAGCAGCAATAGGCATTTCAGTCGAGAAAGTAGTGTTCGTCTATGGAGTTGTTCATATTAATCCAATGCCTCAGAGACTAAGGGACAATCAACATGTTTCCATCGGATACGGCTATCTAGACGATGAAATGAAGAGACCGTTTACTTACCTGGTGTTTAATACCAAGATTGAAGCTGAAGAGAGCTACGACTACTTTAAAGCAATATCAATGGGGAGCCTAATTGATGATGATAACAACCTTATTTTAAGTTTTGTTTTTGAAGATGAGAAGAGGTATACCTTTTATTTATATCCAGCACCACATAGAGTGGCTGCACACAGTTCAAAGAGGAATGTTGAAGCGACCTTGGATAAAGGGGAGAAAGTACACCTTAAAGTAGTTTCCTTTATTAAGTTTTTCCCCGCTACATTTACTGGACGGGGAAAATTAAAAGATATTTTGATGAAATTTAACGAGCAAGTACCAATCGAGTTTAATACTGCTTATTTGAAAAACGGAGAGATTGTTACTGCAAAAAAGCGAGCAATAAAGAAATATCATCTTAGAATTAATGATAGATCTGATTTGGATGTAAAGTCGGACGTGGAAACAAGGTTTGGTTGGTACGACCCTTTACAACAACGCAATAAGGGAATAAGTAATTAGTGCAACCATTTATATATATCTGTGAATCTTCACATAACACCGCATTCACGCATCAGGCCATTCGACCCTCGGTCCGGTAGGCCAATTCTGCGAGACTAAGTCTAGCGGCCCGTTCGCTGTCGCTCACTTAAGGCTCTAGGGTTCGGAAATGCACGAACGTTATGCAAAATTAACGCAAAGAACAAATAATAATTCAGGGGGGATTCAATGATGATTGAATACATTGGTGAAGAAGAAGATTATTCTTCAGTTGTAATAAATTGAACTGAATTTGAAATTGAAGATGATGAATATAAGTTTGTTATTCCAAAATCCATTTTAAATGGAATAAGAATAGACGAACTTCACCCACTATATAGAATAGAAATATGCGAGAAGCTACAAGACGATACAATATTTCTTGATACTATCCCATACACAATCAGTCGTAAATTAGTGAATAATATGGCCATTGTTGAGTTTGAGGACTCCGGGAGACGAAAGTATTGGGACGGTCCGATTGGATTTAGATTATATATGGAAACTAAAAGGGATATCGTTATCGAAAGACAGAAGGAAGTAGGAGATATCAAATTTGAAACTTATGAAGATGATGGAGATTATATATTCCTAAGATATTCTATGCAAGTAGAATGTGAGTTAACAAACGGTTATTCAGCAAGCGGAGCATATTATTAAAGAAATTGAGGGCGCGGCTGATATTACGCTTAACTCACCATTTAAAGAAATTGAGCAAGCTAATAATGAAGCTGAGTTCACGGTATCAATACTAATCCCATTGGTACGAAAATTAGGATTTTCAAATGTACGTTATAATCATGGAAGGAAAGAGTATGGAAAAGATATTGTATTTACTCGAAGAACTGAATTCGATGAATATGAGTATTGGGGGGCACAAGTAAAATTTGGTGATGTTTCAGGTGGTGTAAGATCTGATATTGATGAATTAATAGGACAAGCTGTTGATGCATACAGAATGCCTTTTTATGATGTGTATACTCGATCAAAACAGCGAATTTCCAAATTAATAATAGCTATCTCGGGAAGATATAAAGAAAATGCAATTGAAAAAATAGTAGAAGGAATAGAAAGTCATGCTTTAAGAAATAATCTTGTATTTATAGATGGTGAGAAGGTTAGTTCTCTAATTGAAAGATATAGGAGATAGCATAATTGAAGATAGTCGCAACGGTGTATAACACTGCATTCACGCTTCGGGCCGGGCCTGATGGCCTGGGTTTGTAGCGAGTGGATATTAACTATCCTTTTCATGTAGGCGGCGTTCATCCTCAACCCAGTCCTTACCCCATCCAGTTTCTCCACAAGTTGTGCAAACATAGTCGCCAGTCTTTCCACGATGACTGGTTTCACTGACCACATGGGGGTGACTGCAAGGTTTGTTGCCCCATTTTTTGCGCAGTGCAGCTACTTCGTTGATATCCATAATGTCGCTCCTTTATCCAGCTTCTTACTACAATTATACACCAGATGCTTGGATAGAGCATGGATCATTCTGTTCCACAAGATATGAACTCATTGAGAATTCTAAGGAGTATAAATCATGACTATGCCAACAAAAGCCCAGATTTTTGAACATTGGATGGACTGGTTGGATAAGAGGGGGATTGACTGGGGAGAGCCATGTTGTTGGGCTTGCAAACGCGATTTCAATGCTAAGTATGATCTGAACAAGCCCAGTGCTACACCTGAAGATATAATAAATAATTGGGACTGGGCACCTCTTCAACGTTGCCCTATATTCGCTATTTGAGTGTTACGGTGAACAGTATCATAAGTAACGGCGAAAAAATGGGGAACGACTAGGATGTTCTGTATGGGGCCTGAGGAGGTCGTTTTATTCATGGATGAAGTTCCTTCAGCTAACACTGATATACTTAGTTGATTACAGTAATTTAAAAAAGTATGTAGAGGGGTGCCGGATGGAATATTTAGAAAAGGCGATAAATGATTACTTGGAAATCAAGGAAACCACATACGCCTTGTTAATTGACGGGAGTTGGGGTGCAGGGAAGACGTTTTTTGTTAAAAATAAGTTAATGCGTAATATAGAAGTCAAAAAGTATGATCCTTTACATGATATACGTATTTCCAAAAAGAATGAATCAATAATTTATAAACCGATCTATGTTTCTTTGTTTGGATTAGACTCAATTTCAGATTTAGAAAAAGAAATATTTCTGGCAGTAAAGCCAATTTTGGGGAAAAACAAAAATYCTATTATCGCAGGCACGCAGGTTGGAAATTTAGTACTTAATGCAACAGCGTTGTTTGGATATCGAACAGGTACTAAAAACATTGACCTTCAACCATTCATCAAAGCTTGGATGGGCATTAAGAGTGAAATGCTTCTAATTTTCGATGATTTAGAAAGATGCAAAATAAATTATGTGGAGCTCTTTGGATTTATCAATAAATTCATCGAACAAGATAAGATAAAAACTATATTCATTGCAGATGAAAAACAAATAACTTATAAAGCAGATGAGCAAGGAAAGACTAATAATATAGAGGGGGATGAAGTAAAGGATATAAGAGCACAGGAATATAAACGATTTAAGGAAAAGGTTATTGGTAAAACCTTTGATTTTTCTCCTATTGAGGAAATAAGTACTTTATCGTTAATTGAAGTATACCGCCTTCAGGAAAGTTACTATCGCTTTTTATCTTCTCACAAGAAGTTAATCACAAATGTTTTCAGAATGACTAAACATAAGAATCTAAGATCGCTCAACCAGGCTTTATCTGATTTTCTTTTTATTTATCAACAATTGACTAAGTTAGGACAAAAAGATGTAGAATATGTTGCTAAAAAACTTCTAATATACACAATCGCCTTTACAGCGGAAATCAAATCCGGAAAATTTTCTAAAGAACAACTTTTATCAATGAAAACAGTCAAAATCACATTAGAACAAATTAGATTATGTAAAAGAAAAAGTTTAAAAAGGAATCAGGATCAAGAAGTAATATTTTCTGAAATATTTATATCCAAATATTATGACGAAACATCAATTTCACTTATTGGGTATGCTTCAATTACAGAATATCTAATTACGGGTTATTTTAATGAAGTTGAATTTGCTACTGAAACAAAATTAACCGAGACCTTAGAAAAGTCACCAGAAGTAAAGCTATTTGAAAAATACTACGAAATGAATCAGTGCGAATTTGAAGAATGCTCTCGACTCACACTTCAGCGTATTAGAGCAGGAAAAGTAGGAGTAAATAATTTTTCTCAGTTTTATAGTCTTTTTGAACATTTTATCGATGAATATTTAATAAACGAAACCAAAACGGAGTTACAAATTATATTTCAAGAAGGTATGATTAACAATTTAATCCCGCCTGACAGTTCCGATGATCTAAGAAGCACATTTATTATTGAGCCGGAACACATTGAGAATTTCCAACAGTATATGACGGAACAGATATGGAACATTGATCGCAAAATAAATGCAGTTTGGTGGAAAAATCAAATTAATGAAGCAATTATAACAGTTGCCTCTAGTCCTGATAAATTGATAGGGTTAATAGAAGGGCGTATCCAAACCGCTGAATTTTTTGAATATATAAGCGCTGAGGAATTTGTGCATGCGATAAGAAACATTAAAGAGAATAGTAAGTTAATTGCTTTAAGAAATGCAATTAAGAATCGATCGGATATTATTAATATGAGTAATAGGAAAGACAAATCGATAGTTTATGAGAGCATGGGAGAACAGCTTCAGAAAATGATTCAGAAGGAGCAGTTACAGCCCCTTCGTAAATATAATCTAAAAATTATGCTTAACTCTATTGGAGAGATTGAACAAGATTTAAAGAGGAGTGAATAGAACAGGATTTTGTTTCTCCGGAATTTTGATGATGAGTAAAGAGTTGGCCACGGCCAGCTCTATTTATTTTTCGCCGATAGACCCGTTAAGCTGAACCTTATCATAAATAGGGCGAATTTTGAAAAATCAGCTCATCTTTCCGATGAGAAAACCAAAAGGAGCGACTTAAATTGCAACCAGACTAGTTAAAAGAATTTTGGATAAACTAGATCCTCTTACAGAATTTGTACCTAAAGGACGAAGGGTATTAAAAAATGCGGGTTTTATGAATACAGAACAATTGCTATCATCATTAAATAAACTTAATAAACTAGAAGAAGATGCTATAAAAGAAGAGTAATCAAGACCTTTGTGACGGAAGCGACATTTTATTGGCAGTCTGGTATTCCTATAAAATGGTTATAGTATGTTAGAAATTAGCGGATTGTTAAAAATATAAAAAGTAAAAAGATCAGGAACAGGTGAAAACACTTGTTCCTTTTTGAATTAAAAGGAAATTTGAGGTAAATGTCGAATATTCAGTTAAGGTCTTCCATTTTAATTGATAATTGAACAAATGATAATTAGGGGGAAGGATTTTGCAGAAGGTTAGTATAAAAATTGAAAATTGTTATGGAATAAACAGTTTTGAAAGCCATTTCGATTTTACTGATCAACAATCTACTCACATAATTTATGCACCAAATGGAGTAATGAAAACATCATTTGCAAATGTATTCGATGATTATAGTAAAGATTTAGAGTCTAAGGATCTGATATACAGAGAGCGGGTTTCTAACCGTAAAATTACAGATGCTAGCGAAAATAATATTAATCGTGAGTCTATTTTTGTTATACGACCATTAGAATCTTCTTATAAGTCGGATAAAATGTCAACTTTATTAGTAAGGGAAGAATTACGAAAAAAGTATGCTGAAATACATGAGAAAATAGATATAGAAAAAGAGAAGCTGATAAAAGAGTTGAAAAAAGCATCGGGTATCAAGAATGGTATAGAGGAAGAAATATTAGCTTCTTTTAATGGTACGAATCTACTGAATGTTTTTGAGCAGTTATTTTCGACCATACAGGACGGAGCACCAGTTACTTATAATCAGATTGTTTACAAGAAGATATTTGATGAAAAGGTAATAGCTTTTCTTGAAACAGGCGATTTTCGCAAACAAATTCAAAAATATATTGAGAAATACAATGAGTTAGTTAGTAACTCTACTTTTTTAAAAAGGGAATTTAATCATTATCATGCAGCAACCGTTCATAAAAACTTAAATGAAAATGGTTTTTTCAGAGCGGAGCATACTA